>PUNP01000900.1 GCA_003551785.1 Candidatus Brocadiaceae bacterium
CCAGCCAATCACTGAGTAAAGGCGGCATCAGATACATCTGATCTCGCTCAAAAGAATGGAAATTGTATCCCATGTCATAATCTCGTATAATGAGTATCTTGATTAATTTTCTAAGATTATAGTACAAAAAGTAAGGCTATTGCAACCGCATTCTTGACCACCGTTTTACTGGCTATGTGACGCGCATCGGGGATTGTGCAACAGGCTCTCCAGCAATTCAATTGAATTCGCAGTACTCGTCTCTGTCCATGTCTACCGCAAAGAAACCTCAAGTTTTAACCTACCCAAAGCTGCTTTTATTTGCATTCCCCATAAACTTACCGAACTCAAATAAAGCTGGTTCTGATGATCTAAAATTTTATTTTCCGCTGTTTCCGACAAATTTTCAGGAGCAGCGGAAATCCAAAGAAATACATGCGTATCGAGCAAAAGTTCCATTAGTCCTCCCCCAACCAAAAAGAGTCTGGTAAAGGTTCGTCAAAATCATCAGACATGAATACCTTCCCTCTTATTATCCCCAGTTTTCTTTTTTGAACCCGGGATTCTCTAACTGATTGAAAAATCACCAACACTTCAGCATCCCCGGATTTTATCGAATCCGGCGCTTTCAGATCAATATGAACTCTGCGGTCTTCCGGAATGTGAACATGTTGCTTTATTGTCTCCATTACCGCTCCTCTTTTTCGAATTCTTGTTCTCTCCGACGACTTTATAACATCCCCAAAAATTTAACTTAGCTGTTATCTTTACTCGGGTAACAACAAGTATTTCGTTTCTTTTTCATCCATATACAAGCACCCTCGTGTTATCCGACCGACCTGCGAAAAAAGGGACCGAGGGTAACGATTCACTGAACTCCGTTACTTTATTGTAACTGCCAATCGCGTTATTTGCAAGTGAAAAAAACCCGGTATCCCTACATCCTAAACGGCTTCTTCATAACCGCAGTACTTTTTCGTGTTGGAACTGAGCATATGCGCACTGTAAGCGATCCTTTCGCGGCCGTGCCGTATCAAATGCTCGGTCGCCCGACGATTTCCTTCCTTTCATCGACTCCGACACCCATTCGGTGACGGTCGGAGTGATAAACAGGGACGAGACAACGCCGATGGCGTTTGTGGAAAGCCCCTGGTTTTAACCAGGGGTAATAAATAATACAAAGATTAATGCGCCCCGGCAGTGACACTGTTGCACCTGAAGTTGCGGCATTTGCTCATTATTACCTTTTCGACCAAGCCCCTAGAATACAGTCCTTTGCTGTAGGCAGTTTAACTTTATCACCTGTACGCTCCTGCCATTCCTTCAGTCGACCAAGCAAATTTTTAACTATTTTATCCATATCTTTATCCCGGATAAGGTTACACCATTCCCCGGGATCATCATGTAAATTATAGAGTTCCGAGCCGAATCCCCCCGGGCTTACATTAAGTTTCCACCCCTCGGGGGAAATAACCGTTCTAATAGGGTCCTCTACAGCCGCCCACTCGGTTTCTCCATCCACACCTTCCAAAAGACGCTCAGGCATGACCCCGTCGGCGGTGCGATCATAATTGCCAAACCCGCTGTCACTGCCATTCCATTCAATAAAAACATGATCCTCTTCTAACGACTGTGCATCAATCATCGCCGACCTCAGACTCCGGCCATGCATATGTTCTTTGGGAAAGGGTTCACCTAAAAGCTCCAGGCAAGTTGCAGTAAGATCAACCTGACTGACAGGATTTTTGAAGCGTTTACGCTTTTTACCTCCGCCCGGCACCCGGATCATAAGAGGAACCCTGACACATTCTTGATACTGAACCATTTTATTGAGCATCCCGTGACTACCCATCATGTCGCCATGATCCGTGGTAAATACTACAATTGTTTCCTCTTCAATTCCGGAATTTTCAATGGCCGTCAGGATATCTCCAATCGCGGCATCAACCATGCTGACAAGCCCCCAGTAATTTGCGATTAATCTTTTCCAATGGGCCTCGGTTTTTAAGGGAAATTCAACTTCCGGAGCTGTTGTTATTTCCGATTGAATATTCTGAAGCCGTCCAAAACCATAACGCTTCCATGCCTCGTAGAATAGACGATATTTCAAATGCTGATCAGGTCCCGGCCGGGCCTCAAAATTGCTCGGAAGGGGAACATCTTCGGGATCGTACTGGTCATTACGAGGGCCGTAGAAAGGCATATGTGGTTCAAGAAAATTGGCATAAACCACAAAAGGATGGCTTTTATTTTTGGAAATATACTCTGCAGTTTTACGTCCGACAAACCTGGCTTTAGTAAACTGTTCTGACATGCAGGCAACGGTACTTCTTGTTGTAACCGGTGGAAAACCCTGCGCTACAAGGTACTTTTTGTAATCACTCCAGGTGTTTGGATCGCGCCCTTCAGAATAATAAGGATGATATCCGTCTTCAGTACCGACCCACTCATCAAAACCATGCTGAGCAAACAGCTCATCGCCGATATGCCACTTGCCGATATGAGCAGTTGCGTATTTCCCTTGGGGGAGATATTCCGGCAGACACCGGACGTCGGGCGATAGCGAACGGGTATTTGTAAAGCAGTTATTTGCATGAGGGTAAAGACCGGTAAGGATTGAAGAACGTGCAGGAGTACACACCGCTTGAGTGCAATAGGCATTATCAAAGATAACACTTTCCCCCGCAAGACGGTTCAGGGTCGGTGTCTCAATGAGATGGTTGCCGTATGCCGCCATGGTATCGGCACGCTGTTCATCTGTATAAATAAATACAAGATTCATATCATCACTCGTCTGATCCCGGCACGTAGAACATGGCGGGCCCTACCAATCCGCCCACTCCAACCTCTCCCGTACGGTTCCGGGATGTAAGTACCGTAACCACGTTTTCGCTGCCGTAACGCAGCACCCCGGCCACATCAAATTGAAAGGGACGGAAAGACGAGCCAAAGGCATGCAGATCCCATTCGGCTCCGTCATGGTTGCCGCCCACATATTTCCCATTTATCCAGACATCCGCGGTGTCGTTAACCCCGGCAAACCACACATGCACGTCCCGGCCCTCGTATTCGGCCGGCACAACGACGCTCTGACGATACCATGCATCTGCATAGTAATGGTGCAGTCCCTGCCGGGACCAGGGTATGTCCGTGCGAATTCGCTGCCAGTTGGCGCCGCTGTCAACGGGCAGATGGTACCCCGCATACCGCCCCCATTGCTCCGCGTCCAGAATGAAATCCCATTCGTGATCGAAACGCGCCACGATCTCGCCCTGACCCCGCCCGGTGGATTCATCATGCCGCTCGGCGGGAACCTCAACAAAACGCCGGAACAGATTACGCGAATGACGTGGGAAAAGCATGGGATACTCGAATTCCTCCAGCAGCGCGTCACGCAGAGAACGCGCACGCTCCATGTGCTCCCTCTCGGCCACAAAATCAAAATCATCACGCGCAGCACGCGAGGCGCAATAGGCGTCCAGAAACTCCATCATCCGGCGCATGATTTCAACACGCTCAGCATACACATCATCGGCCTGTTCCCGGGCCGCGTCCAGATACTCCCAAGCCGCAGAGCGCCACTGTGCATCGTAAATATGGGGAACATCCCATACGCTGCCGGCATGGAAATCCCCGTCGCGCATCCGGTGATCCAGATGCTCGTGGTAGGCCTTCATATGCTCGGATGCCGGGCCATAGAACTTCTCGTAAAACTCCTCCAGCAGGGCGTCAACGTCCGTGGTATGATCCCAGAACAATTTCAGCGTGACGTACATCGTCGGATGATGCGCCGCCCACGCATCGGAGGGCCCGCCCGTCCAGCGGGTCACGCCCCGCTCACGAACCGCCGGTATCTCCTCGCGCACGCGATGAACCATCGAAAAAGGGAAGCCGGGTTCGGCCAGGTTGACCAGATACGCATACCAGGACACATCGTCCGGGTCCAGATGCTCCAGCCAGTCGTCCAGCACCAGCACAGGCTGGTTCGATTCGGTGCAGACCGGATTGTTCGGCCCATGCCGACGGCAGACGTGGATAGGCGCCAGGGTAATGGCGATGTTTTCATGCGGCTCCACACGCACCGGCGGAAGCATATGCTGATGGTAGGCAAAAAAACCGAACCGCACGTCCGGGTAATCGTCCTCAAGCGCCTCGGCCAGATGGTTGATGAACCAGATGAAACGGTCAGAATAGGACGGCTCGGGGCCGGCAAACGGCGTGGAGAACGGCGGGTCCAGCGCCCGACAATGCTCGCACTCGCAATGTCCCCGGCCGTCGTTGGGGTTGACCCGCGATACCACCTCCATGTCGGGATTGTCCCGCAGCATCTCCCGGATAGTGTCCAGAGCGATTTGGAAGACTTCGTTTTCCTCCAGAACGTCCGTAGAATTGGTCAGGCAAAGCTGCCTCATCTGCCTTTCGCCATCGACCAGCGCGAAATACTCAGGATTCTCCTCGAACAGGCGCTGGCGAACCCGGCGTGGAAAGAAACCCTCCATGCCGTGACCGGAGAAACGCATACCGCCGGAGGCGCGCAGCCGCCGGTTCCATTCACCCGCCGCTTCATGACGGGAGCCGGGACGGCCGATGAAGGAGGGAACCTGTACCGTCTCCTGCGGCTTCAGATAAAGGGAGTCCGACTCCGGCAGCACCCGTCCGATTTCACCGGGCATGTACCAGCGCACCCCGAGTTGTTCCAGCAGCTCGCAGGCCGCCGCCAGGGTGCCGTCCGGTGACAGTCCCCGCAGTTGAACATCACCCCCCTCTTCCACTGCCAGCGCGAAGCCCCAGGGGTCGTCGCCCTGTTCCCGCACGAGGTCGTCCAGAGCTGAATCGGCAGCCCTTCCCACACGTATAGCAAGCAGATCGTCGGGAACGGCTCCGTCTATGACCGGCATTTCGGCCCCGGTAATCAACTGTATATGCTCCACGAGTTCATCCGCCGCCTGCTGCTCGCCTTCTTCCGGATCCTCAGGCAGAACGATGACTGCGCGGCTCTCGCCTCCGTCAACCAGAACGAATTCCGCGTAAGCGCATACGGTCAACGAAAGCACTGACACGAAACATGCGAAAAAAAACGGCACTAAACGACGCCTGCACAACGTCCTTTTCAGATAACTCATCAGTTTCCTCCTGTGTTAAAAGGTAGATATTAAGTGAACCACGTTGTTTTCTCACCACCGTGCCCTGTGCCGGTGGTGATTTTACGTGGTTTACTGAGTACTTACATTAAAAGAATAAAAACATCTGTTGCTATTGCCGGCGAATAAGCCTTGATATATACCTCACCCTTTCGATATCGGCTTCAGGCATCACGTTGTCGGCCACCGCAAGTATTACTCTTCGCCCGCTTATCTTCTCCATAATATTATGAACCATCTTTTTAAACATTTTTTCGTCGTAAAGGCTCGGGCACAGAATAGTGGAAGGGATGCCTCCCCAAATCACTATATCATCTCCCCACACTTCAAATGCTTTTTCAATAGTCACCGGGACCATTGGGTAGGAACAAAAACAATCCGCCACATGTACGCCGGCCTTTTTTATCAGCTCAAGAAGCCGGCTTGCATCTGCATCCTGATGGATCGCCACCCATTTTTTTTGTCTTTCCATCTCATCACAGAAACCCTGAAGATATGGCAAGACATATTCCTCGAATAAAGGTGGAGGGGTCATTTGTGAATCGAAATGCTTTCCGTGTAAAAACAATTTCCCGGGAGAACCTGATATAACTTCCTGTAACTGATCATGATTGCGGCATATCACTTCATGAAGACTATCTATGCGGCTTCTGTTATCTGCCAGTTCGTAGTATGCACGGTTGTAGCCGATAAGCTCCCTTAATATGAGTGCTATTGGCACATCAACGTTATTGCAGAGGGGCAGCGCCCTTTTACCGACCTCTTTCTCATATGCCAGGTAATCTTCATCCCGTTCTTCATATTTGAGATTGCTGTAGAAACATTCCATCAATTCATAGTCTTTATCGCTTTTTATGAAATGTTCTATCTTAACACTTTGCATTTCATTTGGATCATCCCTGTATCTTTCCACAAGGACTCCTTTCGGGGTGGTTATCGTCTTTGATAGGACATTATCCTTCTTTTCATAAGTTATCTCACAGTTTTTGTATATCTCTTCATAGACTTTACCATTTCTGGCGGACATATCGGCGCCAATATCAATTCTTATTTCCTCCAGGGTCTTGTTTTTATACTTTTCGGGGAGCGACCCGCGGCAGGTATGGTAATCAAACCATATATCCAGCCTCGGAGTCCATGGGATACGATCTGGATTTTCTCCTTTTAGAACGGCTAAAAAGCGCTCTTTTCCGGTCATTTATTATCTCGCAGAAAGTGTATAAAATAAAACTCTGTTGATCAATAATCGTCCTCAAGCTCTTCAAGGACTCTGTTGATAAACCACACGTAACGGTCAGTCCATGACGGTAGGGGCGTTGCCAGAGGCGTGGTGACGTAATCGGGCGGATCCAGGGCGCGGCAGTCCTCGCACATACAAGCAAGGCGGGTGCCGTCATGGGGGCCGCCGTGGATTATCCTTCTCGTATCCGAAGGCGCTTCATCGGCATCAAGCCGCTGACGTATGGCTCGGGCCACCAGTTCGATCACATACGGATTGGATACGCAGAGCTGGCGTCCACCCCGTTCACCGTCTTCACACAGGGCATAATATTCGGGGTGCTTGTCCCTAAGCTGCCTGTGATTCATACCATCGGGTTTTGGAAAACCGTGCCGGCCATGACGTCTGCCAAGGCCACCGAGCCGCGAGCGGTCGATGTAATCCGTACAGGGGCATCGGCGGGGCGGTGTGCGGTTTACAAACGACGGCACCTGGATCGTCTGCTGGAGAGAAAGTGCGATCGTCGATTTCTCGGGGATCACGCGCCCGTATTTGCCGGGCATGTACCACCTCACGCCGAGCTGTTCCAGAAGCTCGTATGCGGCCGTGCGCGTGCCCTCGTGCCCCATGCCGCCGCGTAGCTGGATGGCGCCTTCTTCCGCCCAAAGTGCAAAAGCAAACGTATCCTCGCCCTGCTTGAGCCTGTAGTCGATCTCCCAGTGCGGGCGCTCCTCGGCCTGGCGCTGCATCACTTTCTCTGCCAGACCGTCGTCCGCCGCGGCGCCTATCAGGATCGGCAGAAGCCCGTCGGTATCCTCGCCCTCGGTTATAACCGGAAGTTCCGCTCCGCTCATAACCCGGATGTGCTCGACCAATTCATTGGCGGCCTGTCGCTCGCCCTCCAGGGGGCGTCGGGCAGAACGATGACCGCACGGCTCTCGCCATTTTCCACCAGAGCAACATCTGCAAAAGCACAGACGGTCAAAAGCGCCGCTGATACAAAAAACACGAAAAGTGTCAACATAACATGACACCTGCACAACGTATTTATTTGATTGTCCATCAACCTTCTCCTATGTGAAAAAGACGAAAAGACTCTCTCCATTGCTAACTCTATTGCTCAAGAATCGCAAATATTCAGTGAATACCGTTTACTATTCACTATCCGCTTCGAGAACCTCGCGCGGCACGAGCAGTTCGCATGGACTGTATGCAAGGAAACCCGGGACATTCAGAAACCTCAGTTCCGGGCGGTCGTTGCGGGTCCGGAACGACCAGATCCGGCCGTCCATACCTTCCGGCACCGGCACGAAAGTAAACCCATCCTGGACCTTCACCTCGTCCCAGTCAATATCGTTCCCCTTGGGGTCTATCCACGATGCAAAGCGCTCCCTGAGGCTCCCGGCTACAACGATCTCGCTTACGCCCCGGGGCACGTAAAAATAATGCCTGTCCAGCCATTGACGTCTGACGGGAACATCTTCATCGGCGCGGATAACAAGCCCGGCATTTTCGCGCGGCTCGTAACCCCAGAAAAACCCCTGATCCGTATTTGTTACTTCAAGCCGGTAAAGCCCCGGCTGCGGGACATCGAACTGAACCTTCATCGTGCCCTCCATATCCCTCCAGTCCTCGGCGTTCACCGAGCGACGTCTGCCGACATCGGGCGGATAGTGCACATCCGTCTCCTGCACGGTGTTTCCATCCCCGTCGGACAAAGCGAGGCGCAGCGGCCCACGGCCAGTCCAGCAGTGGCCGGTGGAAAAATACAGATCGGGCAGCCCCCCGTCACCGGCCCACAGGTAAAGCACCATGTTCCCGCGGTTGCCTTCTCTCCCCCTTATCAGCGGCTCGCCGCGCGGAGCGCCGGGTTCGAATCCCCCCGGTATCAGATCGTCTCCAAAATCATCGGCTTCCACATCCACCACACGCAAGGGGTGCCTCTCCATACCGTCTTGCAGTATAAAGGCAATTTCATCAGTGCTTAGTTCTACTCCTTGCTGTGCCTTTGTGCGGTATTCTTCTTCCACGGGCCCCGACCGTCCGACACCATCGGGCCAGTCGATGTCATCGCGCCTGTTGACGACACTGCGGTTAAGGAAACGGAACATGTTCACGCAGTCAACGATCGCCCTTTCCCGAATACGTGTCACGAAGGATACGAATTCATCGAATTCCTCCTGGGAACCGATCCGCAGCCAAAGATCCACATAACGCGTGGAGAGGATGAGGTCCTGAACACGCCGACGCACCTCGTCAAGCCCTTCGGATTGCTCCCACGCCTCAGCCAGGCTGTCGTACATGAGCGCAACGCGCTCATCAACCGGCATCGTGCGTCCGGGAACATACGGATCTGCCGTGGAGCCGTCAACCGCCTCGTAGTAGCGCGCCGCAGCGCTCGCCGCGGGACCGAAACAGTTCTGCAGGAACTCTTCAATTATCTCGTCCGCCCGCTCCCCCTCGCTCGTATCCCAGAGCATCCGGGCCGCGAGGTAACGACCGTGTCCGGTTCCGCCCCAGTTGTTGTTGCTCGGGGCCAGCATGAACCGTACGCCACGCTCGTTCCAGGATGTTATGGTCCGGATCAGATAGGGGAGGTTAGAAGGACGTTGACGTCCGGGCAGCCAGCCCGAAGACGAAACGGTGCGTCCATAGCATTCACGCTTACCGAGAAGGTTCGCTCGATCGCCCCACCCGTCAAGCATTTCATCCAGAGTATAACCGCCGCGAATATGCGTCGATTCCAGGCTCACTATCACGTTGGGATGCACGTCGATGGTGGGTGGTGGAGAATGGTGATTATAGGCATACATGCCCACATACTTCTCGTGATCAAATCCGAGGTTATTGATGGCTTCCGCAACCTCGTTGGCAAGAAAAACAACCTGGTCGCTTATGCTGCCTATATTCGCGCACTGATCACACTCGCAGAAATCCCCACCGTCGCTGGGATCCATAGAAATGCTGTCAGTATCCTCATCAATACGATCAATGGCGTCGCGGACCACAAGTTCTCTCAGCTCCTCATTGGAAACGCAGAACTTGTCCCCGCGTCCGCCGCCGCGCTGCCCGTCCACAAGAGCCAGATATTCCGGGTTTTCATCAAACACATCGCGGTGACGACGGATGATAAACTGCCAGGCGTGCCCGCTGCGCACGCTGAATCCGGACACCGCCCGATTGCGCACCTGCCACCGGTGAAAGGGTTCATGCAGCCAGGGTTTGGCGCGCAAGCGCGTAACCCCCCCCACACGACGGGTGATGTAATCGGGGCTCTGGAACTCGTCGAGCGTAACAGAAATACTGTCCAGTTCCGGTATGATCTCCCAATCATCCATTGGGAAATACAGGCGGTAGCCGAGCCGGTGAAGCAGGTCCCAGACCGCGTTCCGTGCGGCAAGCGGGGTGGCTCCTATCAGATAAAGACCGTCCTCATGGCTTCGAAGCAGATATTGCTCACGCCCGAATGGCCCCCCTTCAAACTTATCATCCAGGCCAAGTTCCGGGAAATCATCAAAAGTTCCTACGGCTATTCCCGACGTGCCATTGCCGTGTTGAACAAAAAAATCAGCCCCGCTCATCAGGCCAAGATACTGCGCAAGTTCTTGTGCCGCGGTCTCTACATCTGATGATGCCCCCGGGGAAATAACTACCGGGTGAAAAGACGCGCCGCCTTCGGCCAGAACCGCCTCTGCAAAAACATCGGCAGCCCCAACCGCAGAGAGCAGAAAAAAAACAAAAATCGCAGCCAATACGCTTAATCGACAGGTAAATTTTGTAAAACATCCTGAAATCATTTCCTTCTCCTTTTACGTAACTATTCAGTGAACCACGTTGCCCATTTTAATGATACTCGGTTTTGATCTTTCAATCAAATATATATTCTATCAAATCTATCGCCCCTTTCCCCCGTCAAATGAATAGCCCCAAGGGGGTGGGGTATGGGTTGGAGGTTGCCCTCGACAAGCCTACTAATATCAATGGCTTAGACACTTTTTCTGGTGCCAAAAGACGAAACTAAACTTAATGGATACAATTTTTAGCCCCAGACAAATGCTCTGCCCTGCGGGCAAGCCTCCAGCGGCGCATCGGCACCACTGGAGGCTTGTGAGAAAACGGATTTACAGACAGACAATCAGTGCTGTTCTCAGGGCACATAGAACATCACCGGGCCTACAAGCCCGCCCGTGCCCAGTTCTCCCGCACTGGTGCGGTAGCTCCTGACGGAAACCACATTGTCACCTCCGAACTTTATCACGTCCGAAGCATCGAATTCAAAGGGTCTGAACGCTGCACCATGCGCTTGCAAATCGAACTCCGCCCCGTCATGGTTTGCTCCGACCCACTCGCCGTTGATCCATACCTCGGCGGTCCGGTTGACTCCGGCAAACCAGATATGAACGGTCTCCCCTTCATACTCCGCCGGAACATGCACCGTCTGGCGATACCAGCTCTGCCCGTAATAATGGTGGTAGCCCTGGTTCGACCAGCTGCGGTCAGTGCGTATAGTCTTCCAGTATCCTCCTTCACTCTCCGGCCTGTGCAGTCCCATATAGCGGCCCCATTCCTCGGAGTCCAGATAAAACTTCCATTCATGGCTGAAGGGCACAATGATCTCTCCGCCGTCCTTTACCGTCGCATAAGTTTCGCGCGTGATACTGGCTACAAAGCGCTCCAGGAGCCTGTCGGCATGGTTGCTGTCCAGCATGTTAGCGTCATAGTCCTCCTGGAAAGAGTCCCGGATGCTCATCATTCGACCCAGGGCATCTTTTTCAGCGGCGAATTCGAAATTATTGCGACAACGCATGATATCACAAAACGACTCAAGATATTCAAACCCTTTTCGTGTGATCTCCACGCGCACGGCATCATCAGTACCTTCCTCGACAAGTTCTTCGGCCACGTCAAGATAACCGCGAAGCTCGTCGCGCACCTCCGGAGGGTAAAAATTCGGGATATCCCATGAAGCGCCGGTATGATAATTGCCATCACGATGCTGCCTGTCAATCAGGCTGTGGTACGCTTCCATTGGTTCAGCGGCGGCTCCGTAGAAACCCGCATAAAACTCATCGAGAAGCTCGTCCACATCCAGCGTATGATCCCACGACAGGCGGTTGCGCACGTACGGGCCGGGATTGAAAGTAGCAAAAGTACTCGCGTAACTGGGCACCGTGCCCACTGCGCCCAGCTCATACATAAGCGGCAGTTCCTCCCTCAGCCGGTGAATCATAGAAATGGGGAGCCCCGGACAGGCGAGATTGAACAGGTAGCCCCGGTCCCATATCTCGTTGGCATGATCATGCCACTGTTCGTAAAGCCAGGGAACGTAATTGGATTCGGGGCAGACAGGATTGTTCGGCCCATGATGGCGGCACTGGCGAATAGGTGCTATGGAGATAGCCAGCCTGCCGCTGGGCTCGACTGTCTTGGGTGGACGTTCATAGGAAGCATAGGCATAGAGGCCCAGGCGCAGATTGGGATAGTCCTCCTCCAATTCTTCCAGAATTCGGTTTATAAACCATACATAGCGGTCGGTGCGGGAGGGCGCGGGCGGGCCGCCGAAGGGGGTCGTGAACCGCTCCGGCGCGTCCAGACCCTTGCACCCATCACACTCACAATGACCGGGTCCGTCGTGAGGGCCCACGTCAATGATACGGCTCGTATCCGAAGGCGCTTCGTCATTCTCAAGACGCTGCCGGATAGCCCTGACGATCAAATCAAGCACTTCGGGATTCGATACACAAAGCTGTCTTCCGCCCCGCTCTCCTGTTACAGCGGACTTCGCATAGTATTCGGGGTGTTCCTCCCTGAGCTGCCTGTGCCCCTTCCCGTCCGGTTTGGGGAAGCCGTGTCGTCCCGGCTGTCCCCCTAATCCACCGGCCCGGACGCGATGCAGGTACATGTCATCACCCCTTATACGCTGCGGTCCCCTGCGATTAACAAAGGAGGGAACCTGTATGGTCTGCTGTTTTTCCACCGTCACCGTATCGAGTTCAGGCGTCACACGGCCGTACTTCCCGGGCATGAACCACCGCACGCCGATCTGCTCGAGGAGTTCATACGCCGCCGTACGTGTGCCCTCATGGCCCATGCCGCCACGAAGCTGAATAGCGTTTTCTTCCACCCACAGGGCAAAGGCCAACGTATCGTCGCCCCGTTCGAGCCTGTAGTCGATGTTCCAGTGCGGGCGCTCTTCGGCCTGGCGCTCCATTACCCTGTCTGCCAGCGCATCATCCGCCGCTGCGCCTATCAGAATCGGAAGCATCTCACCGGTATCTTCGCCCACGGTGATAACCGCAAGTTCCACTCCGCTTATCAGTGCGATATGTTCGATCAGCTCATCGGCAGCCATACGCTCGCCTTCTTCCGGCTCCTCCGGCAGAACAATGACAGCACGGCTCTCCCCGTTTTCCACCAGAACGACATCTGCCGCTGCACTCGCGCTCATAAGCGCTGCTGAAACGAAAAATACGAAAACCATTCCCATAACACGACACCTGCACATAGTACTTTTTACATAACTCATAGAGTTCCTCCTGATTATTATTACTGGTTATTCGCCGAGAATTCCCCGACGCTGTAAATTCACAATTTACCATATGTTTAATTCATGCGCATCCGGCCATGCGTTAGAATATATTTATCTTACACACAACAGAGTTTTCCTCATTCCCCGGATAAGAAAAAGCCGAACTCTTCGGGATCGGTTAATTCAAGCACAGGGCTGCGATACCGGCGAACGTGAGTGTTCCCTTCATCGTTATAAAACTGGCGACGTGAGCTATTGAACCTGTGAATGAGAACACTGTGGCGAGTTTCGGCATAGTTATGTCGAATCTGCCCCGGGAATGTGTCGAACTCGCGCGCCCTATCTATGTCCCGTCCGCCAGGTCGGAAACCTTGTGTATTCAAAAGGGAAACATTGTATTCAATGACATTAGCGTAACCGTTGGCGCCGACGCCGACCTGGATGTTACTGTTGGTTGTTTGCGTGGCAATGGCGAGATTGCCGACGAAACGGTTCTCGTGAGAGCCGTCAGAGAATTGAATATTGTTGCGCTGTGAACCATCGGCGATGGACACGTTCCCGGCCACCAGGCAGCGATCAGAACTCTGCCCGCTTATCACATGGCGACCGAGACGGGCGGACCTCCTGCGGCCGTTAATAACCAGATTGTTGATGATCGCGGTTTCGATGCCGTGACGCGGGATGATCGGGTCATCTCCTCCGGCTCCCGAACGCAGATAACCGCAATGGCGCAACTGATTGTCCTGAATCAGCCAGCGCGACTGGGCGCTGATGCCGCTGAAACCAATGTTTTCGATGATATTGCCTATCACCGTGACGAGTGAACCGTGCCTGCCTCGGGTGCCTGCGGCCCGGATGCCGCTGTTGGTGAAATTACGAATTTCAGAGTCGATCACCCACGTTCCGTGATGCGCCACGATCGCGTGAACGCGAGGCGGCGGGAAATTATCCGGGTCTGCTTTGCGGATCGGGACCGTCTCAAACTCGTAGCCTCTGCCGTAATAAAATCCGGGAATATTCGAGCCGTCAAGACGCACGTTCTCCAGCCCCGCGCCGATCTGCATTTCGATTAAAGTGCCCCTTTCGCCCTCAGGCACGGCCGGGCTGATTGTCACCTCCCCATCGCCGACCAGCCAGACGCCCGGCGGGACGGTAAGCTCCCATTCAAGGTAGTGCCCGGCAGGCACCCGGACAAGAATCGGTTCATAATCCAGAGCCGCGAGATATGCGTCCAGTTCCTCCGGATCGGCAAACGACGGATCCCTTGACGGCCGTGTCTTGATGCCGTGATCCTCAAACTCGTAGTCGCCAAGGAAATCTGCCAGCACGCCATCCCAGGGCTCGTCTTCGGTGCCGTCGCCGGCGGCATCATCGGGGATTTCGAGGCGAACGGTTTTCTCCGGCCGGGGGATATCCGGCCGCCCCGGCCCGGCGGGGGCGTTCGGGCCCAGAGAACCCCAGGCATCGGATGCCGAAAGCACCTCAAGGGTCTTCTGCATCTGTTCGGCTTCAAGGATCGACCCGATAAACGCCCGGGTTTCCTCTGTCATCGAAACCTCTTCGGACATCTCCGGCCCGGCAATCCATTGAAAGTGCTCCTCGGTATGCCATGGACCCGGAACCCGTGAAGTATCTTCTCCGCCGAAAACGGGCGATATGACAATAAAAGCAAATACAAAAGACGTTGACCAAATTACAGATAGCATTTTGAATCCAATCATTACCTTTCTCCCATCAGGTTAATGTATATTAGTTTTTTAAAGTATGCTCAGGATTCCTGATCTCATGTCCATGAGATCAGGAATCCTGAGATATATAAGTCTTTTTTATGTATTATGTTAGGTCGAATGATCCTGTTTCACATGCTTTTTTAGAATTTGAAAATAGAATGATACCTCTTCAATGGTTTCCCCTGGTCATAGAGGAGTGAGGTATCCTAAGACAATACTCAGGCTTCTTTTTTCATTCGCCGGATCGACTGATCCGCTGAAACAGGTATCATCGCATTTTCAACCGGATCAGGTGCTCTGATGCTGTACCATCCACTATATTCTTCCGAAGCATACGGCATACAGGATTTATAAGACTTATAACCTTCAATATAACATCATAATAGAGCCTGTTGCACAACTCATGATTTCTGTTCGGAGCATATGACATATAGGACTTATAAGACCTATAGCCTTCAACCTGAAATGGTCTTCAAAGATTGTGCAACAGGCTCAATATCAGTTTCAAAAAAACAAAAACATAACCGGAGTCTCACGGCATCCATTCTGCATCGTGCGGGCTCCAGAACATGGCCGGGCCGACGATGCCGCCGGTGCCCAGTTCGCCCAGTGCGTCATTGACAGTTTTCACCACGACCCAGTTTTCTTCTCCGAACTCAACGGCATCGGTTGCGGGCATGTCAAAGGGGCGATGGCTGCCGGGAACGCCGGGGATGCCTTCCCTGGGTTCGGTGCTCCTGCCAACGTATTGACCGTTGATCCAGACTTCGGCCCACTGGTCGACACCGGCGAACCACAGGTAGATCGGCCGACCTTCAAATTCCTCGGGGATATGGACACTAGCCCGATACCAGCCGCGGGCGTCCTCGCCGCGGAAATGATAGAGTCCCTGATCGCCCCAGGTGCGGCTGCTGGTCTTCATCGGTTTCCAAATTCCGCCGAGTTCACCCGGTCTGTCAAACATTAACTGTTTGCCAATACCCGAGGGGTCGATGCGGAACAGCCATTCATCCGGCAGCGGCGCCACAAGTTCGCCTTCGGACACCGTGCGCCGATAACCGCTCTCGACCGCATCACGCCAGAAGCGGTTAATAAAAGCGCCTCTGTTGTCGCTGCGATGTTCCCAGTCCAGAAATCGATGAACATCACGGGCGCGGCGGGCGTCTTCCCCCTCCAGAACGGTCTCAATCATCTCATCAGAGATATCGAGAAAATTCTGGAGATGAACTGTTGCAGCGGCGAAATTGTGCTGGTTCCGGGCCTTGATCATATCCAGAAACATGTCCATGCGCCGGTATCCCTGCATGATCATATCCATACGGTCGGCGTAAACAGTACCTTCCTCCACCATGGCGCGGGCCTGATACAGGTAGTCGCGAAGTTCATCGCGCCGCGGTTGACCCAGAAAAACCGGCATATAGGAATAGCTGCCGCCCACAGCGTAAGGCGTGTCGCGAAAAGCGGCTTCGAGCTGTTGGTGATAACGGCGCATCGGTGCTTCAGCAGGGCCGTAGAATTTGGAGTAAAATTCCTCCAAAAGGGCGTCGACATCCGTCTCCACATCCCACATCAGCCGGGTGGCCACATAGAGCGTAAGCGGATCGCCGGCCCAGGAGTGGCGGATGGCTGAAACCCTCATGACGTTGACCCCGTATTCATACAGGGCGGGGATGTCATTGCGCACCCGGTCGAGCTGGGTTTTAGGCATCTGCACACAGGCTAGAAAATTAAAATAACCGCGATAGTACATTTCATTGGGTCCGGTATCCGCCCAGCGTTCGATCACCCAGCGCAGCATCTGCCGGTCCATAGCCATCGGATTGTCCATTGAACGGATGCGTTCAAGGAGGATCGGAGCGAAAACATGCACGATACGCGGATTGGGCTGAATCTGCGGCGGCATCATGTGCCGCTGGTAAACATACCAGGTTATATGCATATTCGGATACTCGTCCTCGAGTTCTTCCAGAACTTTATTGAAAAACCAGACATAACGGTCGGATACGGAGACGGCGCCGGCGAGCGGGTCCCACACATCCCGATCCAATGCCCTGCATCCGTCGCACTCGCAATAAGAAAACATGCCGCCGTCGCGGGGGCCCATACCGACATAAAATTTTTCATCCGTCGGTTCATATCTGTCCCGAATCCACTCGATGGTCATTTCCATAGCTCCGGGATTGTAATCGCCGGACACACAGACCTGTCCGCCCTCGGTGCCCCGCTGGTCGTCGGCTTTTCCGGGCAGGTTGTGGGAGCCGGTTGAGCGCCTTTCTCCGCCCAGCCGGGCACGGGCGGGCCATTCACCCGCTGTTATGTGCTGAATCCGCCTGTAATCCATCGAGGGGACCTGGGTCTGCTGCTGAATATTTAAGCTCAGAGTCGATTCCTCCGGCAGCACCCGTCCGATTTCACCCGGAATATACCACCGCACCCCGAGCTGTTCCAAAAGCTCATAAGCGCCGAAAAGCGTTCCCTCGCCGCGGTCTTCAGGGGTCGGTTTCAGAGTCGCATGTTCATGATCTATGCCGCGAATATCTATCCGCTCTTCGGTCACCCGTAGGGTAAAGGAAGAAATGTTACTGCCTTGCTCCAGCGTAAGCTCATCCAGCCCGGCATCCGCCGCGCCACCGAGATAGATGGGCAGCAGGTCTTCAGGCTCCTCGCCTGCGCTTACCACTTCAAGCTCCACTCCGCTAATAAGTGCGAGATGTTCGGCCAGTTCTTCGGCAGCCATACGTTCGCCCTCTTGCGGTTCTTCGGGCAGGACAATGACAGCGCGGCTCTCCCCGTTTTCCACCAGAACGACTTCCGCAGCTGCGCTTGCGTTTATAAGCGCAGTCGACATAAAAAACACAAAAGCAGCCCATATAAAACGACACCTGCACATAGTATTTTTTACATAGTTCATAAAAGTTTTCTCCTATCTTGAAAATTTAAGGCTTCTGCAAAATCAACTAACTGCTTTTTCTTAACGGCTTATATGCTCCGTTTCACTTGCAAGTTCCTCCACAAGCAAATTTCACTTTTCTCGTTTCTTCCTCACCAACTCTTTTTTCTTATGGATCTGTACTGCGGTTAAATTCCGAATTTTGCAGAAGCTATGCTGACATTGTGCTGATTCCGCCGCGGCCTTGATTCAGTGTTGCGAGGCAGGCGGGCTACCCGACGATTCTCTTCGCCCTCTCAAGCGCATCCACAGACCTCACATGGGCATCCTTGAACTCCGGCAGAGTGGATCTCCACGGGGTCTGCATGAAGCCGTAGAGTCTTTCGGGACTAATATGTTCAAGACAAAATTCAACAAGACGCGGAAGGTTGTCGTCATGGCCGTGGGTGCTGCCCGTCGGAACCTGATCATAGCCACGTTTATCAAGTTCGAGAAATGCCCCTGCTTTATTCTCTTCAGGGTCAAACTCCATCCTGTAATACCAGTTGCTCTGCATCACACTTTTGGGCATGTTCTTGAAAAACAGTGCGGGATGATTCCAGAGATAATCGGACCACACCCATGGACGCACGCCGGCTTTTTCAACCTCGTTGACGTAAAAGTTGAGATCATGCCACCAGAGATCATACTGCCTGACAATCTCTATAGCATGATAACGCTGAGAGTTGGCGGTCTCTTCATCCATCCCTAGATGAAAGAAACGGGGCTTCTCAAAGATGTCGATAACTTCGCTGATCAGATCACTGCACACCTTATAATAGGTCTCCGTGGAAAGGCACCGCGCATAGGGGCCAAGCCATGCGTCATGGGTTGCCGAAAAGTTGAGTTTTGGGATGGGCTCGAGTCCCATTTCGCGGATTACGCCCAGTTCATCCCTGAGCTTTTCCACCGTCCAGCTTCCCTCGACGGCGAGTTCGGGATGTGTACCGTAGACAACCCCCTCGCCGAGATCTATTATGACCTGATTGGCGCCCGCATCGGCCAGTCTCTGAAGAACCTCGTCCCAGACAGGCTTGTCACAGCGCAGGTACGGCTTGTAAAAGCGTCGGGCCTTATCGGGAGCCTGTTCGGAAGCATCACGGTCTTCCCACATGTTGTACCCCAGATGAATGAGATAACTCCAGATCATTTTATCCGGATCAAACCCTTCAGAATCCATATAACAGACCTCCTTTTTAAAAAATTTACTCAGAACTCAACTGATTAATTCCCTATCTCTTCCGCTGTTTCTCTCGGCAACAGCAGTTCGCTCGGGCAGTAGGCGAGGAATCCCGGGATGTTCACAAACTTCAGCCCGGGCCTTATCCGCTGAGCGCGAAGCATCCATACGCTTCCGTCGCGACCCTCGGGAACGGGTATCACGGTAAAACCCTGTTCGACGCGGATATGCTCCGGATCGAGGGCACCTTCATTGGGTCCGGGATGCCACGAATGACGACCCGCCCTGAGTGTTCCGGCAACGACTATTTTTTCCTGTCCTGCGGGAACGTAGAAATAATGGCGATTCAGCCACGTACTGGACAACGGTTCTTCGGGGTCGGCGCGCATACTCAATTTAGCGCCCCGTGGTTCATAATCCCAGTAATAGCCCTGATGGGTATTGGATATAACGAATCTGTAGAGTCCGCGTTCCGGAGCTTGCAAATCCACCATTTCCGTGCCTTCATCACCATACCACTCGTCCGTCCCATGCGGTGGGCGTTTCGGAGGAACTTCACCCGATTTTATGCTCACGCCTTCCGAATCAAACAGTTCCCAGCGCAGGGGACCGCGGTTCGTGCGAACATATCCCGCCGAGAACCAGAACCGCGGCAATTGCCCGTCATCGGTCCAGAGATAAAGGTGAAGGTTTCCGCGGTTACCGGTTGAAAACGGCCTGTAGGGCCCGGCTCGTTCCTCTTCGGAAACCGGCGGCAGCCCGGCAGGAACCATATCCGGGATTTCATAGTCGGAAGGGATGAAATCAAGCTCCAGCAGATCGTGCGTCGCCATACCTCTTTCCAGGAACTTCTCAATCTCTTCATTGCTGAACGGCTCATCCTCCCTTTCGCGGTGGATGTCGGCCGGGCTGGAGCGCCCGCCGCCTTCCGGCCAGGAAAGATTATCATCCCTGCTGACATAGAATCGATGGAGACAGTCATTTAACATGTTCACACTCGGCGCGACAACACGCTTTCTGATCCGCCAGGTAAAAGACACCAGATCGTCGAAGGTCTGCTGTCGTGCCTCGTCGCGCGTGTCGGCCATCACGCGGTACAGATCAACAAACCGGGTGTAAAGGATCATATCGTCAATACGTGCAAGCACATCTTCGCGACCTTCAGCAAGCTCGCGGGCGTCCGCAAGATACCGGTACATTCTGTGCATCATATCATCATTGAGCGGCTGTCTCCGCTGCGGCAAGTAACGGTCGCGCGCATCTGCATCAGTCAGTTCAAAAAAATCGCGCATCGGTTCGGAAGCCGGCCAGAAACTTTTATCCAGGAAATCATCGACCAGTTCGTCGATCCTTTCACCCTCGCTCACATCCCAGAGGATGCGCGAGGAAAGGTAATAATGCAAACCGCTGCTTCCCCAGGCATTGTCGGACGAAGCGTTCATAAAACGCGCTCCTTTACTATGGTATTCCGGGAGTTCATCACCCAGGTAGCTCAGGCGGGTCACACGTCCGCCATGGGGAAGGAACCCCCTCCATACGGAAATGGAATAATAGTCGCGGAGACCCATCATGTTCGTCCTTCCCCCCCATCCCTCAAGCATTTCGTCAAATGTATACCCCCCCAGAATATGGGTGGTCGCCAAACTCACAATGACATTCGGATGCACATCGACATTCGGGGGAGGAGAATAGGCGTTGTATGCATATATCCCCACGTACCGCTCACCCTCCAGGTCGAGACCGTTGATAGCTTCGGCGACCTCGTTGGCAAGTATGACCACCCTGTCGCTCACGCTTCCCATCTCGTGACACGGCTCGCACTCGCACCAGCTATGTCCGTCGCTGGGGTCCATAGAGATGCTGTCGGCCTCGGGATCGCTCATCATGCGCTCTACTGCATTTTCGACAATAAATGCACGAAGTTCCTCGTTGGAAATGCAGAACTTATCTCCACGCCCGCCTCCGCGTTCCCCATCGACCAACGCCAGAAACTCCGGGTTCTCTTCAAACACCTCCCGATTATTCCTGATGATCGACTGGTACACATGACCGGTACTGAGGTTGAAGCTGGACCTAGTGCGGTTTCTCACCTGCCACCGTCTCCATCCTTCCTGTGCCCAGGGCTGACTGTGCATTCTGGGGGCACCGCGCGGACCGCGCCTGACATAAAAATCGGGCTTTTCATGACGGTCTTCGATTACTTTGAGAGTATCAATCTCCGGGACGACTTCCCACGTATCGGTCAGAAAAAAATACCGGTATCCGAACTGATACAGAAGGTCCCAGGCGGCAAGCTCCGCCGCGGCCGGAGTCGCCCCCAGCAAATAGAGCCCGTCCGGCGTGCTGCGGATCAGGTACTCGTCCCGGCTGAAAGGCCCGGTGTCGAAAGCGAAGTCGAAGGGAATTCCCGCAAAGTCGGTGGCTGTGCCAAGGACGATGCCGGAGCTTCCATCGCCGGCTTCCACGACAAATTCCGCGCCGCTGATCCTTTCGAGATACTGTGCCAGTTTTTCCGCAGCCTGAACCGTCTCGCCGGGAGCGTTTTCAGCTATGACAACAGGCATCAAGGCCTCGTTGTTCTTGGCCAGAACGGCCTCTTCCGCACAATAAGCTGTCAGAGCGCATGTCAACAGAAACGTGGCTGTTACAATAACAAGCTTTGTCATGATTTTTCTCCTGTTTTAATGTTAAAATTTTCAACATTCAGAAGGTTCGAATTTCGGGATGGATACCTTTCCGGAAACATCTTCAAAAACAACCCTGACTTTCATCCCGATTCCGACCTTCTCCGGATCGATGTTGATTACATTCGAGACCATCCGCGGGCCTTCCTCCAGTTCAATGATCGCATACACGTAGGGGATCTCGGATGCGAAACACGGATGCGCGACCTGACGGTGTATGATCGTATAACTGTAAACGCTTCCGATCCCCGATGCTCTCGACCATTGCAGGTTTTCAGACAGGCAACCGGGGCATACACAACGCGGGAAATGAATTTTGTGTCCGCAATCCGCGCACGACTGAAAAACAAGTTCGTGCCTGCGCGCCGCCTGCCAGAACGGCCTCGATTCCGGGCAATCACCCGGCAAGGGCTTTGTGTATTCTTGTGATAAGTTCATGTCCGATGTTCCTCGTTATGGTATATCGTTGCCGAAAATAAGCGTACATTCATTCGCCATCGACCCGCCGTTGCCGTTCACGAGCCCGAACCTTGCGCCCTCCACCTGAAGCTCGCCCGCACGGCCCATGAGCTGGCGCGCGGCCTCGACGGTGCTCATCAAATGACATGCCCCCAGGGGCTGGCCCCGACCCAACTGTCCGCCGTCCGTATTGACCGGGAAATCGCCTTTCCAGGTCAGGTCGGACTTCTCTGCGAACTCCGCGCCTTCTCCCTTTTCGCAGCAGCCGATGTCTTCGAGCGCTATGATGACGGTGATCGTGAAACAGTCATACAACTGTGCAAAATCCATGTCCTCAATCGCCAGGTGTGCCATTTCAAAAGCCTGTGCGGCGGACTTTTTGATCGGCGACGTCGTCAGTGAAGGGCTCCGCCCATAGGCTGGGTTCCACATGCCTCTGTCAATGCTCTGCCCACCGCCGAGCAGGTAAACCGGCGGGTTTTTCGCCCGGTCGGCGGTTTCAGCCGAAGTTAATACCACGGCGCTCGCGCCGGTGCACGGCATCACGATTTCCAGCAGACGCAGCGGGTCGCAGATCATCGGTGAATCTAAAATCTCCTCAACCGTCAGTTTTTTTTTGAGCAGAGCGTTGGGGAATTTCGATGCGTGATAGTGCGCATTGACTGCAACCTGTGCAAACGCCTCTTCACCCGCATTAAATTCGTGTTTGTATCTCTGTTTGATCAGCGCGTAAGCCGAACTGTCGAGCATGGAACCGTAAACGGTATCAAAATCGTGAACGTGAGGCATAATGGATTCGGGATCATAGGGAAAGGTCTGGCCGGGTTTCAGGGCGCTGCCGCCGACCAGCAGCACCGTGCTGCACAATCCGGCGCTGATGGCCGCGGCCGAATACAGGATCGCCGCGGCGCCTGCCGCGCCTCCATGATAAAGATTGTCGATAAAGGTAGGCTGCAGCTGCAGATACTCCGCCATGTCCATCACCCAGCTTGGCGACTGTCCCGGAGGGGGCAGCGCGATCAGTCCGTCAATCTCCTCTTTACTTATGCCGGCGTCCTCGATGGCCAGGACGGCCGCGCGGCATTGCTCCGTATGGTTCGATCGGTTTCCGGAATCGCGCGCCTTCGCGAACTCCGTTTCGCCGTATCCTATCATTGCTGTTTTTCCCTTTATGCTCATAATATCCTTCATATTTCATAAACCAACGGCAATATTTAATATAATATACTGAACTACAATGTGTTAAATGTCATTTTTGAGACATTCAAAATTTACAGTGTGTACAAGCGGTTTATCAAACGGCGGTTTACCCTGCGGGCGCGTCTTCAGCGGCACATCTGTGGCAAAAGTCTGCACTTGCAGTATACGAATACAGCGGCGTTTGACATTTGCCACAGATGCACCACTGAAAACACGTGAAATACAGGATATGCAAGCTCGTATTAAATGACCGTTCTTATTCGGCTTCAACTGCGACCTCCTGAATATCCGGGACATACCCGCCGCTTCCCGACGTTCGCTCTTTCTCTCCGGTGATGATGCGGACATCCAGCACGGAAAGCCCTTTTCTGTGGACATTGACGGGATTCAAATCCACTTCCCTGATCCCGGGGTTTTCCGCAAGCAGCATCGAAACGTTGACCAGGGCCTTTTTTAAGCTCGGGATATCGACCGGAGCGGTTCCTCTTATGCCTTTCAGCACCGGAACCCCGCGGATATCCCGGATCATCTCACCGGCTTCTCTTTCGTCGATCGGACAGACCCTGAAGGAGACGTCCTCAAGCACTTCGACAAAAATCCCGCCGAGCCCGAACATGACGACCGGCCCGAACGCAGGATCGCGCATGCCGCCGATAATAACCTCGACGCCTTCTTCCGTGTCCATTTTGCTGACCAAAACGCCGGAGATTCTGCTGTTTTCATCATGTCGCCTGGCATTGGCGGTAATGTCTTCGAATGCGTTTTCAACGTCCTCGCCGTTGTGCAGGCTGAGTTTAACGCAGCCCGCGTCCGATTTATGCAGAATATCTCTGGAAACTATTTTCAGCGCCACGGGGTATCCGATCCGGCCGGCAAACTCCACCGCTTCTTTTTTGTTTTTTGCCGTCATCTCTTCGGGGTAAGGCAGGTGGTATGCATCAAGAATTTTTTTGGCTTCCGGCTCGGGAACGCTTGCCTCAGTGTCGTTAAGCACATCTTCAATTTTTGCGGAACGTTTGAAGTTGCTTATCGCGGCTGCGCCCCCCACGTTGGTTTTATATTCACGATACTCTGCCAGGGCGGCCATAGCATTGACAGCATCGTGATGATCCATGAAAAGCGGTATGTTATGGTTGTTTAAAATACCGATCAGTTCCGCATTGACAAAAGAGAAAAAGGTATATATCAGCACCGGCTTGTCGGCGCGGGATATCAGTTCGCACATACGCATCACGTATCCTTTCTCCACCTCTAAAGCATTGGGATCGACAAGGGAAAACCCGGCGAATCCGCCGACAACCAGGACCCCGTCAATCTGGTCGTCTTCCAATGCAATTTCAGTTGCCTCGACAACGTTTTCCCATCCCGCCAAATCAATGGGATTTGAAACCGATCCGTTGTCAGGAACTATTTTTCCCAATTTACGTTTTGTCGATTCAGACAGTTCGGGGACGTCCAGACCTTTTTCTATGCAGGCGTCACTGGTGAGCACACAATCGCCGCCGCCCTGGGATATAATGCACATGCTGTTTTTTTCCGGCAATTTCCCCTGGTTCAACGCAAGAAGTGTTGATGCAAGCTCGGTAAAGCTGTTGACCTGTATAGCCCCGCACTGTTTCATCGCTGCGCTGTGGATATCGCTGTCTCCGGCTATGGAAGCGGTATGGCTGGAGACCATTTCGGCGCCTTTTTCCGTGCAACCGCTTTTGATGACCACAACGGGCTTAGTCCTGACGGTTTTACGTACTTCTTCGAGAAATCGTCGCCCTTCGAGTAAGCCTTCGATATGAACGGCAATTGTTTTGGTGAGCGGGTCATCGCGAAAATACCGGATAAACTCATGGGCCTTCAGGTCGGCTTGATTTCCGATATCCACAACGTGGCTGAACCCAAGTCCGCGCGCGGCTCCGGGCACGGTGAGCGAATGGGATAAATTACCGCTCTGTGTTATAAATGCCGTATGGCCGGGTTCGACAAGCCCGATCATCAGCAGGTCCAGGCTCACGGGTGCGCAATAGTACCCCATGGTGTTCGGGCCGACGACACGTGTCCCGTTTCGGTTCGCATATTCAATCAGTTCCTCCAGCTCCTGCTGATACTTTCTCCCCTCGGGGTTTCCCTGTTCGGCGAAGCCCGAGGACAGGATAATAATTCCGCTCACGCCCTTTTTTACACAATCGTCGATGGCGCCGGCGACCGCGCTCCGGGGCAGTGCGATCATGGCGACATCGACGCCGCCGGGGACGTCCAGCACAGCAGGGTAGCATGTATGCCCCAGGATGGAATCGGCTTTGGGGTTAATCGGGTAAATTGCGCCCTTATATCCACGTTCCAGCGCTATTTTCATTAAGAGATGCGAAAAACTGTCAGGTCTGCGTGATGCCCCTATGATCGCCAGTGATTCCGGATGCATTAAACGATGGAGGTTGTCATTTGTATCCATTCTCTGTTCTTAATAGACCTCGAAAAGTAAGTGAACTTATTTTGTCAATCTTTTTTTCGTGAATAATATGCTGCAGGCAAATTTTCGGTGAACCCCGTTACTTTATCACCACCGTGCCTTGTGCCGGTGTTGATGCTGCGTGGTTTACTGGGGACTTACTGCTGCAGGACATAAGAAGCAGGACGTCGCTGACCTCGCCCACACAACGAAATTAATTATAATTAAAAAACAGGCTTTGTCAAGTGAACTTTACATATAAAACATGTTACTGCATAGAAGGATTTTTGTCAAATGCACTTTACATAGAGGAATTTGCGCTGTAAGTTTTTTTGTGTATCGGCAAGCCCGGAATCCCCTAAATTTCATGCTCACAGTCCCAGAGTAAGCAGAATAAACGTTTCTGAACTCACAAAAAATCAATTGTCTTTATTTCCAGTAAATCCGGGGCCGCCGCCGGCCACATACCCGCCGGATTCTCCGCTTTCAGAACCGCTGAGCCAGAAGGAATAAAGATCACCTTTCGTGAGGTGGAACCGGAAGCGTACGGGCCGATTGGCGTGCTCCCCCGCTATGCGGTCGCCCTTCCACTTAACCATCATTTTCGTACTGTCGCCGGCTATAGGAAAACAATCCGACTTTGTAAACCCGGGAAGGGGTTCGCCCTGTTTGGAACAGACCTCAACCGTAAGCAGCCCCTCGGGAGCGTCAATGTTTACGAACAGATGTTTGCCTCTGAATGTGACGGTGCGGGTGAGGAGCGTTTTTTCTTCCTCCCCTGCACGCATCGATGCAAGCCCGTCGCGCCGCAGCGCAGCTATTCCTATAGCCCCGCCGTTGTACATGCCGGGAGTGCCGTCCGGATCAAACCCGGAATATCCGGAATAGGGAAAGACCAGTTGATCGTCCTTTATCACGCAAATGGAAGTTGTGCTGTGCAGATATGCGCGATCCCAGGGACCTTCATGCCGCAGAGAGCGTATGAAACCGCTCCGATCCGGACGGTGCCAGTGAAAACCATCCCTGCTGAAGCCGATATCGATATCGGTCAGTTTGGGAAAATCCCCATCGTTACACACTGAGTTTTCGGGCCCTCGATGGATCTCGTGCATGCCCAGCATAATGCTCTCGTATGCAACGCCGTGCAGTGCATAAAGCTGGCAGGAGCCGCCTTCTGCAGGATACGCCGGATATCCGGCGGCAGGTTCCGGCCTATCGAGGCGGTCGGCACAGGTCCAATAGACAGCATCTGTCCAGTCGTTTCCCTCCAGGAAAACGGGGTGTTCGGCATACCACCTTGCGCGAAGGTCGTGACCGTTCCTTTGGATATGCCTCTTTATGCTGTACACCCAGACTTTTCGGAAGGGGTTGTAAAAAAACGACTGAGCGTCGCCGGCCGGGCCGGCAAGCACGGGTTTCGACCAATTGACACCGTCAGGTGACGTATGAAGGGTATGTACTCGCGGATTCTTTCGGTTAAAATTGATTAGCTTGTATTTTTCCTCTAGGCTCTTCGCTTCCAGGTCGAGCCATACCGCAAACACGGCGCCCGGAGTATCAGGTGGCAAGGCTTTGCCGTCGGGGCCGGGTTCGCGGAACATATTCCCGGCACCATGGCCGAAATCCGGACGTTCCCAGTTGACCATATCCGGGCTTACGGCCATATGTCTGCAACGCGGGTCAAGTGTGCCGGAATGGTAAAACATCTCGTATCGTCCCGCATCCGGGTTGTAAAAAACACCGCCCTGCTGCAGGCCGACCCGCGGCTTGATGCGTGTTTCGAATTCCGTTTTTGCC
This sequence comes from Candidatus Brocadiaceae bacterium, assembly GCA_003551785.1. The sequence continues at coordinate 27,288 of PUNP01000900.1, forward strand.
TCGAGAACGGGGTTGCCCGCATATCGCTCCGGCTTGTGATAAACGCGCTGCAGTGCAGTTTCCTCAATCAGGAAATCATCCACAAACAGCTGTCGCCCGATGTCTATGGGGATAACCTCCGGTGGATTGTCAAGGTATGGAACCGGCATCGGTTCCTCAGATTGAGGGTCCATATACCGCGGCGGCCATTCATCGGGCAGAACAATACCGTTATATAACCTTTCGCTCATAAAATCGCTCTCCATCTTTCAAAGTTCATCCAATTTAAAACGTACGCTGACAACGGAATGCATTTCTTCGCCCGGGGTATATTTGATATAGGTAGTGGCAACAAACGTGCCGTCCGGCAATACTTCCAGTCCGGGATAAGTATGATCCGTTCCCGCATAGCTGTGCAACAGTTTGATTCTGAATTCGCCCTCGCATCCTTCTACTATATCCTCATACCGTCCAACCCACGCGGTGAAATGGCTGTTTTTATCGTTTCTTTCCGTCCGTCCGCGGAATGTCACAACAAGGCGTCCGTCCGGAGCATAACGCGCCAGGTGACGGTCTCCGGTCAGCGCCATTGGCAGCGTCTTTGCTTCTGACCAGGACTCTCCTTCATCATTGCTAACTGAAAAATGCGAATGGATTTTTTTATCTTCCTTTGTCTGCTCCCGAATAAACAGCATGACCTGCTTGCCATCGGGGGAGCGCACAGCAGCCGGTTCACTCGCTCCCGGCGCATCCACAACCGGTTTCGACTCACCCCACGTCAGCCCTCCGTCATAACTCGCACTCTGCCAGATGATCCCCGCTGAGGGGCTGCCTTCAGCGCTCCGTTCATACCACATTAAATGGCGCCTTCGGCCATCCGGAGCCGTCGTTTCAAGAATCGAAATCGGCGCCGTCCAGCCGGTTATCGGATCACCGTTAGGTTCTGCCAGGGGCAGAGGTTCCATATCCGACCACGTGCTGCCTCCGTCCTCCGAACAGGCCCGGAGAAACGTCGTTCGGCCTTCGTCGCGACAGAAGACGTACAGCCGGGCCTTGCCCCGGCCATCCACCAACCGATGAATAGTAGGGTGCCCTCGTCCTTTTTCCCGCCAACTCTTCGGCACATCAAGCAGATTACTCCACGTCAGGCCACCGTCGTTACTGCGTTTGAGAAGCCCCCCCGGGGCTCCATGCTTGCCAGAGCCATCCTGACGTCCCTGCCATACGCAGTACATTGTCCTGCCGTCCGGCATAAGAAGGGTATGGGGATGGCCCTGCCAGATTTTTTCCGTTCCTCTGGCAATAACAACATGGCGGTGTGTTTCACCGGAAATATCAATAGTCGGTATCCTTATTGTCTTCGTGATTTCATTACCTGTCATAATGTTTTCTCCTTATCTGTTTTTTTAGAAATAAATATACGGGCTGCTTCCACATGCTTTCGCGCGCACATCTCTGCCTTATCGGGGTCATCGTTCCTGATCGCCTCCACAATCTGTTCATGATCTCCTTTTACATCCTCCAGCGGGCGACCCACATTAGCGAGCAGGCCGAAAAGGCGATAAGAATCTCTCAACCGCAAAAGGAAAGGATTGCGGGAGGCTCTGATAATCCTGTCATGAAAGTTACTGTCATATTGAAGTTTTTTCTCCGTTGTGTCAAATGAGGGCTGTTTTAAGAAGGGGATGAGAAAAGTTTGGCGCTCAATCAACTGCAGGAGCGAATGGCTGTTCGCCACAGAATGATCACGTGAAAAATTTCGCTGTAAGGGCGACCCGCCCGGTCTCTCCTACAATTAATATCCAAATGAACAGAACCTTTCAGTTTCCAGAATCGCATAATTCTGGTATAGTAAAGGTTCCTTTACAGCCCAAAAGGCAGGATATAGTGGTTCATGCCACTAGTGCTTAGTTGCATAAATAAGGCAAATGTTGGTAAGTCCTCAGTGAACTACGGGACATCACCACCGTGCCCTGTGCCGGTGGTGTGGAGGCAACGGGTCTACCAAATACATTATGCGGACTTATGCAACTAACCACTAGTGCAACCGCGCCCCTCCGGGGCGCATTTATCTTTGTATCATTTATTACCCCTGGTTAAAACCAGGGGCTACCTAACTTCGCCCCGCTGGGGCGAAAACAGAGACCTTGCCCCGAACGAGGCAAAGTACGGCAGCCTCGGGTTTCAACCCGAGGGTGATGATTCACACGTATTTTGCGCCCTGGAAGGGCGCGGTAGAGCGTTGCCTGTTGGCTATGATGCTTTTTCGGCCACGCCCCTATGGACGTGGCAATCCTTATAATTGATGAGGAAGCAAAATATGACAAACGGAGAAATTGAATATAATGGAACACGCAACGAGATTTTAAAAATTCTCCGGGAAGAAGGTTCCGTCACACGTCCCATCCTTGCACAGAAATTGCATCTGACCAGGGCGGCTATAGGGCTGCATATAAACGATCTGATGGAAGACGGGCTCGTGGAGGAAGTCGGCCGGGCCAGGAGCGCCGGAGGGCGAAAAGCGATTATGATAGCTATGGCGAACGACATCAACTGCACCCTGGGACTGGCGCTGCATGATCAGGAATTTTTTTATAATCTTTCAGATTTTGGGGATAATTCGCTGTTCAGCGGAAAAATTAAGCTCGGACGAAACATCGAGAGGGAGCGGTTGTGGAGCGAGGTTGCAAAGGTTACTGAAAAGTCTATGGATATCCTCAGGCGCGGTAAACTTACCCTGCGCGAGACGCTCTTCGCCGTGGGTGCTGATTTCGATTCCGAAGGTACAGTTGTAGATTCCCTGCATTTCCCAATGCTGAAAGGAGTTAACCTGAAAAAGCGTTTTCGGCGGGAATACGACATTGACTGTGAAATCGTCAGCGCAGGGGAAGCCATGTTCCCGGGACTTTTGAAAAAGGAAATGTATGACGAACGTGTCGGCGTTCTCTACTGGCTGACCGGTGTAAGCTGGCGCCAGGGGCGCGGAAGTGGAATTCAATATAACGAAAAGATACTGCCTGGAATTAAACACCTTCCGCATCAGCAGATCGTGAAAAGCGGGGGCCGTGCATGTTACTGCGGTGAATCAGGATGTTTGGAAGTGGAAGCCGGAGGCATCGGCATCATACGGAGCCTGACGGAAAAGAATCCGACAAAATACCGCAACCTGAGCATAAGTGAAGTTGCCGATATGGCAGCTAAAGGCGACGTGGAGGTTGTCGAACTCATGGCGCAAGCTATCAGGAACGTGGGCAAGATTATCGCGCAGCCGGCCCTTCTGTATGCACCGAAATATCTTAGAGTGGTTACATGCCTCGGTCTGAACGAAAAAACGCTTCTTGATAACCTCAAGATCGGACTTGGTGATGCAATGCGCCCTTTCCAGATAGATGCTGTGAACATGGGGGTTATATATGATGTTGATACGCTCTTACTGGAGGGGATGGCCGGGATGGCGCGATTGATTTTTACCGACACCCATGTCAGAAACAGTCTGAGAACATATGGTTCCACCCCCTGGGACGCTTGAAAGCGTCCACTACGAGCCGGATTTTCGGTCGGGCTCGCAGTTGGCAATCATTTTTCGTCTTTGCATACGAATTTACTCCTTTATATAATTTAACTGGACGAACTAAACCATCTGAATTCACCTGTCACCTGCGCCCATCCTTAATTACCCGTACGCGCAGCGGGTTCCTCAAAAGTTTTGTGAGGCGCTCAAGTTCCTCAAAGCGACTCTGATCCCCACCGTCAGCTTCAACCGGGAAGGTAAGGAAGACCGAATTTTCAGTGAAAACTGATCCGGCCGGAATGATGCTGTAAGGCGCATCGTTCCACTGTCCTCCCCAGACCTGGTTGAACAGTTCGGCTCGCGATAAATACGGAAAATGCGCATGAAAATAATAATGCGCTCCTTCCCCGCCGGCATTGAAAGGAGTTTCGGCGTTATATACGGTTCTACCCAGCGTAACGGCTCCGATACCGCATCCGGCCTCATCGTGAAAAAAACCGATAAACGGAATATCGGCTGGCAGAATATCATACTGCACATCCTGGAAATCATCACGGTTATCGGGATCTTCCGGGTCAAAAACCCGCAAAGTGTTCGTCTTATTATCGTGATCGATGTAGATGCCGTGTGTGAAAAGGCCACGTGCGAAAACCAGCTCGTTATTCCGCATAAGAGCGGCAATGGAAGTGTTTTCCCTGAACCGGAGACTCGAAGACTGAATGATATACGGAGCACCGGCAAAAACAGTATATGTCACGGATGCCTCTAAATTTTCCATGCCCGGCATTAAGCCGGTACGGACCAGGCGCCAGGCAATCGGACCGGAGTACTCTTCATATGTCGGAGCCCGTTCCTCATCCGTAACGTCCCAATCCCTGACACTGTTGAATGTTCTTCTCTCTCCGGGATTACGGAGCCTTACATCGGGATTATAGTGTATCGGATCATCACCCCGAAAATCAATCAGTCGATCCGTATCGGCGCGATTGTAGCTGAAAAGCTGTCCGGAAGTCTCAAAAAAATCAAAGCGTACCGTTCCCGTATCCACACCGACGGCGAAGTGCTCACCTTGCAGTACCTCAAGTGCCTGCTCCGGCTCAGTTTTCCGGCGACCCTCTGCATCTTCGCCGAAATAAAGGCGGAAACGAAGGGTATCATGGGCATCTATATCTGTGAGGAAAGCAATGTCGACAGACTGAAGTGTACCGCGCCATGCATCTTGAGGATCGATAGCCCCTGAAATTTGGAAAGCAACCGGCTCTAACTCATCGCCCTGCACTTCGCGCTTAAGACGAAAGGTATCCGTCAACACCTCAGCCGGGACCGCCACCCCGACCTGCACGGGCCAGTCGCCCCGATCATAGCCGGAATGTTCGGTTACTTCTATAACGGCGTAACCTGCCTCGGTCGACGATAACAGGAAGAGAAAAAAAACACCGAACATGCACAGAAATACGTAACGACAGTAAAATGCAGCATTACTTTTTTTCATTTTTTATCTCCATTAAAACACAAACCGGAAAAATCGGAAAATTCGTTGTTAGTAAGTATTCAGTAAACCCCGTTACTTCATCACCGCCGTGCCCTGTGCCGGTGGTATGATGATTCAGCTTAGTTTTTTTCTGATATTAAACCAATCATGATAACCACGGGGACAAGCCCCGTGGAGTCTCCTGCTGTTGACGTCATTTTTCTAATAGTCAGTCATGCAAGCCACGGGCACAAGGCCCGTGGGGGGAGCGAATCTCAACGAAGACATCAAACCTCCACGGGGCTTGTCCCCGTGGTACTAACGACTGACCACCAGAAAAGTATCAGCTCATGGTCAAATAGCTCATAGCTGTTACTCCGCCACCGCATAGAACATCACCGGCCCCACCAGTCCGCCCGTACCCAGTTCATTGGTACCCGGCCGATAGCTGCGCACGGGAACCACGTTGGATTCGCCGTGGCGCACCGCTTCGGTCACGTCGAACTCGAAGGGGCGAAACGCCGAGCCGTAGGCGTCCAGATCAAACTCCGCACCATCATGGTTCGCCCCGACCCACTCTCCGTTGACCCAGACCTCGGCGGTGTTGTCAACGCCGCTGAACCAGAGTTTGATCGTGCGATCCTCAAACCCCTCTGGTATATCCACCGTCTGACGGTACCAGGTCTGACCAAAATAATAGCGCATCCCCTGATTCGACCAGCTCGTATCGGTGCGGATGCTCTGCCAGCTGCCGCCCTCGCTTTCGGGCCGGTGCAGCCCGATGTATTGCCCCCATTCTTCGGGGTCCTGCTGGAACTTCCATTCATGATCAAAACCCACTATTTTTTCACCGCCTCCGGCCATCGTTTCGTAATTCGCCTCCGTTATGGGTTCAATAAAACGCCTCACCATTCTCTGGGCAAGTGCGGTGCTGAGCATCGGGTATTCATAATCCTCCAGCAGGCTGTCGCGGACTTTGATCATCTCCTCAAAGGCGGCGTACTCCGCCTCGAACTCGAAATTGTGACGATGCGCCATAAGCTCACAGAACGCATCAAGGTAGTCAAGGGCTTTGGTCAATATCTCGATGCGCAGAGCGTATTTTTCGTTGTCGTCTTCAGCAACTGCGGCGGCTGCTTCCTCAATCAGCTCGCGCGCCTGCGAACGAACCTCCTCAGGGTAGATGTTGGGGATGTCCCATGAAGCGCCCGTATGGTGATCAGCATCGCGTATGGTCTCTTCAAGCAGCTCATGATAAGCCCCCATCTGCTGTGAAGCCGGGCCATAGAATTTATCATAGAAATCAGCCAGCATGGCGTCCACATCCGCTTCGTGATCCCACATCAGCTTTGCCTGCACGTAGTTTGCAGGAAGGTGAGTGACCCAGGAATGGTTGGCATCGGTGCCGTAGCCGACCATATTGTATTTGTAATTCAGGGGGATTTCCACACGCAGCCGATGTACCAGCGGGAAGGGGAACTGCGGACATGCCAGGTTCCAGGTGTATCCGCGGCACCAAACCTCCTCCACGAACGGCTCCCAGGTCTTGAGCTTATAAGTATAATAATCGGACTCCGGGCAGACGGGATTGCCGGGACCATGCACGCGGCACAGGTGGATAGGAGCGACCGAGATCGCCAGGTTACCCATCGGCTCTATATCCTGAGGCGGATGCATCAGTGCACCGTATGCATAGAATCCAAAAAGCACGTCGACGTCAGGAAATTCCACCTTGATCTGCTTGCTGACCTGGTTGAAAAACCAGACGTAACGATCGGTGTAAGACTGCAGCGGAGTGCGGAACGGCGTGGTAACTTCGGGGTCCAGGTCTGTGCACATATCGCACAGACAGAACCCGCCGCCGTCATGGGGGCCAACGTTAAAGACGATACGTTCCTGAAGTTCTTCTTCACTTTTCTCCCTCAACCGGTCGAGATGATAGTCAATGACCGAACGGAGCACGAAATTCTGCTCGGGGTCGGCGGGGTCTTCGGGATTATCGTAGGAACCTGTCAGACAGACCTGCCTGGAGCCCGGCACGCCGCGTTCGCCGTCCTCGTTCATAGCCAGGTATTTGCCTTCGTATTCCGGCTGTCCGCGGAAGCGTGCCCCCCCTGTGCTGTGTCTGCCCGGCCGACCGCGTCCGTGCCCGAAACCGCGGTTCTCCCGCACCCGGAACGACCAGGTCTCGGGTCTCTGGCTGCTTCGCTGATCGCGCGTTTTAAACGACGGCACCTGGACATTGCGCTGTATAGCGAGCGTAAGCGTGTCGGTATCCGGCAGAACCAGACCGGTCTCTCCGGGCATAAACCAGCGAACACCGAGCTGCTCCAGCAATTCATAGGCAGCAAAGCGCGTACCTATGGGCGACAGCCCTCGCAGTTGTATCTCCGCTTCGCTCACGTCAAGCACGAAAGAGTCTTTCATGTAGTGCTTATCTGAGGGAATCGCCTCTTCCAGTTCCGCCCCGGCGGCGGCCCCGATACGTATAGGAAGACGTCCATCCAAATCATCGCCTTCATCTATCATCGGGATATCGGCTCCTGTTATACGACTGAGGTGATAGCGAATTTCTTCCGCGGCTATTTCCTCCTGCTCATCCGGCTCATCCGGCAGCACTATGATCACCATCGGTTCACCATCCCCGACAAGTGTCACATCCCCGAAAGCACACACACTCAAAAATGCCAGGGTAAGAAAAAGCACAAAAAAGTCCGACATGATACGACACCTGCTTATAGCGTCAATCAAAAAACTCATAAGCTATCTCCTGTGATAATTCAAAAGTATCCAAATGGACAACCGCCTTCCAAAATGTAAAAACGTTAAAATGCAAGCGATCACGCCCAATGAGAGCGATTTTAAATTATTCCCCATCCTGGTGGTTTGGCCGAAAAGGTGCAAAATGAGAAATATAGTAACACAAGATGCCTTCCATAGTATAGCACGCATCCCTGCGTGCGCCCTGGACAGGCAAGATGCCTGTCATACATTCCGCCTGCACCTTTCCGGCCACGCTCCTAGTTGGAATGGACCACTATATTATCCGCAAGGATGTAGGAGAGCCACTCATCAACCCCGCACCGTATCCCGATGATAACTGCGTTATATTATTATAAGGCATTTTTTCGTATTCTGAAAGTTCTATTGATATTACTGCTCGCCGTCCGCTTCCACAACTTCGCGCGGCAGAAGCAGTTTCTGCGGCGTCCGCGCAAGATAGGGCGGCACCGTCATAAGCTCCAGCACCCCCGTTCTTCGCCATGTCCTGGCGCGCCAGACGCGCCCGTCCTGACCTTCCGGCACTTCTGCGCTGAACATGCCCCGGCTAACATTGTCCTCGAAGGAGAATACTAGCTCACCGTCACCATCATACAGCCCGCGGTACCCGCTGTCCACGTATCCACCCACAACTTCAGTGCCTTTCGGAACGTAAAAATACAGGTCAAGTCCAACCTGGGGACGGAATCCGCTTTTGAGCGAAACCGGCATGCCGTCAGGAAACTCAACATGAAAACGCGCGCCGTGATGTGTCATGTGCAGGGCATGAAGCCCGCTGTGAGGCGAGCTGAGCGTAACGTCATGCACTTCCTGATCCGGCGGCACCTCGTCGCTGTAGTCGACGGAGTCCAGATCCTCCGGCTCTTCGGGGCTGAACAGTGTTATCTCCACGTTACCCCTGTCCTGGTACGTGTCCCCTCCCCGGACGCGAATGGTGAACTCGCCGGGTTCATCCAGCCATATAAGGAACTCGCGCTGTCCCCTGTGACGGTTGCCGTGCCCATAGCTAAGCGGTTCCAGTTCGGGCAGATCAAGCCGCTGCGCCGCCGGTATAAGATCGTCGCTGAAGGCCAGGGGGCTGAAATCCAACCGCTCGTTTCGGGCAACGCCCTCCTCCAGAATCCGGTCGATCTGTTCGCTGGTATAGGGGTTGGGGTTATCACGCATCTCTCTTATCTTTTCACCGTCGTATCGGCTCACGCCGCGCGGTGAGGCCCTCCGGCCGTGGATACGCCCGGCCTGCGTCATATAGCGCTCGCCCATATCGTAGCTGTGCTGAATCCACTGTTTGTAAAGTTCCTGGCGCTCATTGCCCGATACGTTCATCATCTGATGGTAAAGCTCGGCATGTCTCGTGTACAGAACCATGTCCCGGAGTCTCTCTGTCACCCCGGGATCGTCAGTCAGTTCCCTCGCTTCCGAAATGGCCCCGTACATGCGCGCAAGCAGGTCCTCACTGAGCAGGGGCCCCTGGTCATCATCCTCAAAAGGATGTATGGCTTCGTAGAAGTCCCTCATCGGCACTTTGGCGTCGCCGAAAGCCTTATCCAAAAAATCATTGAAAAGCTCATCGACGCGTTCCGCTTCGCTCACGTCCCAGTGAAAGCGACTCAAAAGGTAGAGTCCCAGCCCCTGTGAACCCCATGCGCCCGATATGTTTATGCTGTTGAACCGTGCTCCGGCGTCATGGAACATCGGAACGCTGTCGCGCAGGTAATTTATACGGGCAGCGCGTCCCGCACCGGGCAGCATGTTCGAGCTGTAATAATGCTCGCGAATACCCATCATCCCGGCGCGCGGCGCCCATGCATCCATCAGCTCTTCAAAGCTGTATCCCCCGCGTATGAATCGGGTCGAGGCGCTGACTATAATTCTGGGATGCAGCTTCACACCCTCCGAAGGAGGGGGAGAATGACGGCCGTAGGCATATATCCCAACATACTTATTACCGTAGTCGAGCTCGTTGATTGCTTCGGCCACTTCATTGGCAAGATACACGACCCGATCCGTCACGGTGCCCATTTCTTCGCATTCCTCACACTCACACCACCCGCCGCCGTCACTGGGGTCCATCGAGATGCTGTCGGTATCGGGGTCCGTGCGGTTGATGGCATCTCCCACCACCAGCTCGCGCAGCCCTTCGTTGGAGACACAGAATTTACTCCCGCCGCGTTCGCCATCCCGCAGCGCCAGAAATTCAGGGTTTTCGTCGAACGCCTCACGGTTCCGACTGATTATACCGCCGTAGGAGTGTCCGGTATTGAGATTAAAACCACTTCCGGCCCGGTTCCGCTCCTGCCAACGATCGAGCATCTGTCGCGTACCGAACCTGTGACTGCCGTGCCAGAACCTGCGACCGTGAAAATCCGGGTACTGGAACTCGTCCACCTCGATCCGCAGGCTCTCGCGTTCGGGGATGACCTGCCAGGTGTCGGTCGGGAAAAAATGACGGTAGCCGAAACGGTGGAGCAGGTCCCAGACGGCGTGCGAGACGGCTCTTTCGGTCGCTCCGACCAGCAGCAGACCGGCTTCGCCGCTGCGGATCACGTATTCCTCGCGGCGGAAGGGATCGCCCGGATCGAATTTCGCCTCCAGCCCCAGTTCGGGTAAATCTTTAGCGGTGCCGAGTGCGATCCCAGCGGAACCGTCGCCGCGCTCGATTTCGAAGGCGGCGCCGCTTATTTTCTCCAGGTACCAGGCGAGTTCTTCGGCAAGCTCCTCAGTTCGCTCTGAGGCATCTTCGCTGATCACGATCGGCAACAAAGCCTCGCCGTCTTCGCTCAGAACAGTTTCTGCAAAAGCATCGGCAACCATGACCGTGGAGAAAAAGAAAAGCGCCAAAGCAGCCGGCAGTACACTCGAAGTGCTGAATACTTTTTTAAAAACTCTCACAACTGAAAACCCTCCAATACGGATTACCAGTAAAACAGAATATCCTCAGTGCTGCGTCTAAGCTCATCCGGCAGCTAATCCCCATGCGCATAGAACATGACCGGCCCCACAAGGCCGCCCGTGCCCAGTTCGTTGGTTCCTGTGCGGTAGCTGCGCACCGTGACGACATTCTCTTCGCCATGGCGCAGAACGTCACTCACGTCGAACTCAAAGGGACGAAAAGCCGAACCGTAGGCGTCCAGATCAAATTCCGCACCGTCGTGATTCGCCCCGACCCATTCCCCGTTCACCCAGACCTCGGCGGTGTTGTCAACGCCGCTGAACCATATCTTAATTGTGCGGCCTTCATAGCCTTCAGGCACATGGACACTCTGACGGTACCAGCTCTGGCCGAAGTAGTAGC
>PUNP01000243.1 GCA_003551785.1 Candidatus Brocadiaceae bacterium
AGTTCCTGGCGCACCGTGAACAGCCACCTTCCATCATCGTCACGCTCTTCGTTTCATTCTTCGCTGAACAACCGAGTTGCTTTTTGATATCCGAACAACACTTACGCTGACCTCGAAAACCTTTTTAACATCACAGCTCAAATTGTCTCTTTCTGAGGGTTTTGTTTTTGAATGTTTTTCCAATATCCATAGTGGCACGAATGCGGTCCCAGGAAGGTTTCATAAAGATCCGCATCGGTCAATTCAAAAAAATCACCGAGAACTTTGTTGTTGTGATACCAGAATATACCGACTGAAGGCGGTTTCTTTCTATCGCCATATTTACAGATTGCATCATGTCTGTGCTGTTTTAGATTTTCAGAGTAGTTCGATTTTAAACCCGTCATTGCTACTTCCTGTATTTTGCTGGAAACGCGGTTCAATCCGAATTGTGATCGTATTTTTTATTATTAATGCTTCGCACCTTGCCTTCCGAATTGAACCAGATTTCTCCATTGCCAAGAATCATCCTGAGCACAGGCTTAAAAAAGAATAATCTCATCAGCAAACACTTAGCTTACGCAGACCCCTATATAATACCGCTTTAAGATAGACACGCTGCTGCGAAACATATAAAAGCGGTGATTCGCATCAGGCGGACCGCCTCACTTCAAAGCGCCTTCGGCGCGGTTTTAAACTCCCGAACCTCTGAACTTCGGAACCTCCAACTTCCTCCTTCAGGTTTCAGCCTTCAGCTTTCCGTCTTCTTGTCTCGTAGTTCCGTAGTCCCGCATCGCATACATCAATCATGCTTAGAGGCAATCCCGCCACCTCACAGCTTTATCACTAAGAATTTCCCCAAGCACAGGTTTGAAAACGAATAATTTCCCCAGCAAACACTCAGCTTTCTTGGACCCGGGGACAACTACCTGCATGGAACCGGCTGCGATAAGTAAGAAATCCTTAAATTAAAAATTGCCGGTTGATTATTTTGCTCTAAAAGCATTATTTATAAAATCATATATTGCCTGCAAGTATGTTATGATAAATAAAAGGGGTCGAATCCCGAAGTTTCCTGTGGGACGCGACGGCCGCGAACCGCCAGTAATACGGTCGTCCTTGGGACGTTTGCTCGGAGAACATCACGTTCCTCGGCCTTATCGGTGAGCGGAGCTTTGCACTTTGCAGACTCCGAGGCATGAAAAAACGGAAAAAAGGAAGGCCGGCAAAAACAGGAGACAGATTTTATTCTGGAAAATTCCTCTCCGGAAACAATAAATGATTTAAAAGGGGTTGCTTATGCCCTAAGTTAACACCATTGACGCAGACCCCGGAAACTCCTGCCACTCCGGGGAGTCCTTGGATGGGTACTCTGTTCGGTCGTCGAGCGCCATGGGAATTACATCGAGCAGGCAGTTCATATCCCATCTCCAAAAGCCAATGGCACGTTTTCCCTGATAACGACGCTCTATCCGGGAGTCCAATCCAAATGCTTCCGCCATCTGCCACGTATGTCGTTGCAGTTCAGTCAGTTCATCTCCTGTTATCAGCATCTTGACCTTGATGTCTCGCGGCCTTGTTTTCATTGGCTGAGTCCTGCTTCAGTCTGTTCTCATGATGTTTTCTTGCTCTTTTCGTAAAGATACTCGGGATCCAAATCCAGGCCATTGTCCCATTCTACAGTATCGAAGCTGACATGTACTTTCTTGAAGGTTTGCAAATCCTTCAGTTCGGAAAAACGCCCGTAGGATAAAATGGGCTTAACGTCAAACACTTTCGTTTCCTGATTGTCAAAGCACAAAATTAATTCGTAATCGTCGGTTGCCTGTACTTCTGTTACACCTCGGTACATTACTAGCCTCCTTATGCCAAAGGGTCAATTTTATAAACAGGTTCGCCGTTCATGGCGAGTTCCCAGTCGGCTTTTAATTCGTCGATATGAAGTTCAGCCCATGCCTGAACCAACCTCGTTTGCTTGCGCGGCAAATTGCCTTCAATCATCTCCAGGGTATCGATACTGAATGACGCCTTGTATTCATTGTAATATGCATGAAAATGGGGAGGATTGTGTTCTCCCGGCGCGAAATACATTCGAATTATAATACCGTAAAACATCGAAATTGTCGGCATCTTCAGTCCTTTCTTTATATTGGTGAGAACAAGTGATTCTTGAGTTTATCGATATCCTCCTTCGATGGGGATATCGAGAAATATTGCATATCATAATCTGTTGTTTTGAATAATAACAACCTAGCGTGTTTTTGTTGGATTGCAAGTTCGGAAACTTTGCCCGGTGTGCTCAAAACAGCAAAACCAATAGACAGATTTTTTCTGGAAAATTCCTCTCCGGAAACAACAACCGATCTGAAAGGAGTTGCTTATGTCTTAAGTTAACGGCATTGACGCAGAGCTCGAGAACTATGTTTCGGTTCATGGATTAAACAGCGTTTTGGATGCCAAAAACTAATTTTAAGTAGATAAATCTGCTATTTATTGATTGTAAGAGCCTTTAAATAAAAAATTTGTGTACGCACGGCACCTATAGA
>PUNP01000683.1 GCA_003551785.1 Candidatus Brocadiaceae bacterium
CGGCAGCGCTTTCGAGGGGTTTTTTAAATCGCCGGACATGTTGACGCCCGCCAGTATGCCCGTTACCGCGGGGAAGAACACCGCCAGGACAACCCAGAAGCTTTCCGATTTCTCCGGCGATGCCCCCATGATTTCGATTTCCGTGGGTTCGATACTTTTGCCCATCAGCAGCGATACGAGGGCGAAGACGATGGCGGCCAGGATGAAATACTGGAACCGTATGGCTATTTTCGCCGACTTGACCGCCAGAACCGCCACGACCAGTGTCGCTATCGTGCCCACTACCCGCGGGTCGGCGTCGGGCAGGACGGAAGACACGCTCTCGGCAAAGCCGATGGTGTAAAGCGGCACGGAGAAGGCGAGGGCAAGGAACAGCGGTATGCCTATGGCGCCGCCTATCTCTATACCGAGCGAACGGCTGATCATGTAATAGGCCCCTCCCGTGCGCACCTTGCGGTCGGTGGCGATCGAGGATATCGACAGTCCGGTGAGGAACGTCACGCTCGTGCATATCGTCACGATGATCAGCGATCCGATAAGCCCGACATTGCCCACAACCCACCCGAATCGCAGGAACATGATCACGCCCAGTATGGTGAGTATGGACGGGGTGAAGACGCCTTCGAAGGTGCCCAGTTTGTGTTTATCGGCCGGGGAAGTCTCAGCCCGGCCATTGGTGTTTTTATGATTGCTCCTGGTCATGAATTTCTTCACTGTGCGCTGGTGCCTGAATTGAAATAGATCAGCTTCGCCCAATCAATTGCTCCTTCGGGGGTGCAATAGCCGTTAATAAATTCTTTGACGAATTTATTGACCATTTTGCCATAAGATTCCATATATACTTCATTCTTCTGTTTGGCATTATGGCCTAAAGGTTCAATAATGTCCAGATAGAGGTTATCACTTCCGGAAATGAATCCCCAAAATTTTTGACCGCAGTACTTGAAGTGATCTCCTTTATCAGGTCGGCTATCTTTACCATAACAGCAACCATTTACTGCTATAATATAAAATTGAGAATTACTTGTTCGCAAGGTTCTTTTAGCCTTTTTGAAATCCGTAATCATCTTTGCTTTGAAAAGATAAGGATTTTTTCTTTTCAATATACGTGAAAGTTTCAGCGAATCCAGACTTTCTATCCGTTTTTCGTGGAAAGAGGATATGTTTTTTTCGACATAGTCAGTTACTTCAGTCAGGTTTAGAGGTTTCATATTCAGTCTCTCTCTCAAACAGGCATAATTGTACTTCATCAACACTTTCTTTTACAGCATGATAATACTCAGGAACGATATCGATTCCGATGGAATTTCTTTCAGGACATCTTCAGCGTCACCTAAATATAAGTCCGTTCGTATTTCCATGTTGATATGAAGCAAAAATAGGATGAAGTAATTGACTAAAACCGCTACGTAATTTCCATGCCGTGCCGCTGGGGAATGTAGTGCGTGTTTGAAGTTTTACTCATGATTTTATCCGTATCCCGGCAGAGAGTCAAGATAAAACCGGACAAGGCTTTTCAATCCTGGCCGCAAAAAATAGCCACCTATCCCGCTTTCCCGTCGTTCCCTGCGTTCTCTGCGTCCCCTGCGGTTCCAAACCGTTTTGCCGTTACCCAAAACCCAAAACTCAAAACCAAAACCGGGAATGCTTATAAGCTGGGAAAAACTGTAATATCTTCTTCACGACCCAGCACTAACAGGTGATCGTTCTTTTCAAAGCTTTCATCCGGGGCGATGTTCAGGATGAGTACCGTGTCGTTGTCAAACGCTTCTGTTTCGGTGTTGCCCGGACGGCGGATACCCACAACTGTAACATTGTAGCGATTGCGCACATCAAGTTCCTTCAGCGATTTACCGATAAATTTCTTTGGAACGGCTATCTCGGCCACGTTGATGTCTTTGCCCATTGGAATAAGTTCTTTCAGTTCGGGCTGCGCCAGCCGGAACGCCGCCCGTTCGGCCATCGCCTCTTCCGGATTGATAACCTCATGAGCGCCCACCTGATGCAGTATTCTTTCCTGCAGCGGATTACCGGCACGGGCCAGGATGCGTTTCACGCCGAGCTTGCTCAAAAGGGCGGTCGTCAGTATGCCATCTTCTACATGCTGATTCCCTATGGCGCATATCGCTATATCCATCCGGTCAATGCCGGCCTCGCGGAGCGCCGCTTCATCAGTCGTATCGAGTATCAGGGACTGGTCCACCTGATCTTTAATTCCCTCGACCAGCATATGCACCCTGTCGACAGCCAGAACGGACACGCCGCGCTGGGTGAGCGTAAGGGCCGCTTTTTTGCCGAAAATACCTAAACCTATCACGGCAGCAGTCTTTTTCATGACTTAAAAACCTCCATAGACGTTATCTTGTATGACTATTAAACATCAGTTTTAAATCTTATCCAATGATCATTTTTGCTTCCGGATAATCGATCTGCACCTGCCGGGTGGGGCGCACCAGCACGAGAAACGTGAGCGGCCCCACCCTCCCTATATACATCAGCAGCGTAATAACCGCCTTGCCAAGCCA
>PUNP01000610.1 GCA_003551785.1 Candidatus Brocadiaceae bacterium
CCCGCCGTTGCAACCCTGGGCTTTAATTAAACATCCCCGTTGGGGAATGAATGCCGGCATTGTATCCAAGCTTAACGATTACAAATGTCACATCGTAAAATGTTTCTTTTATTAATTTGTAATTATTGAAATATGCAGGCTAAAGGCGGAACAGGTAAAATTCTTCATTTATCATAGATATCCTCAGGTCTCTTCAAATTCATTCCCTCTCTGACTTCACCAGCGACAAAGAATGAGCCAGTGACGCATGTCAGCTCTCCAGGGCGGGATTCAGACAGCAGGTCCGGCACATAATCGGCGATGCCGCCTTGAATTTCTATGATATCTTCAAACCCGGCAGTTTGAGCACTTGCAGCTAAATTACTCGTGGATTCGGCGCGGGGTGATCTGGGTTTTACTAAACTTATACGCGTTGATATTTCAGCCAACTCCATTAAGATGGATTGATGGTTTTTATCTGAAGAAGAGCCAAAAACAAAATGAACTTTAAAATCGGGGAAGTGTGTTTTAATGGCTTCTTTCAAAGCTTTGGCCGATTCTACCGTGTGGGCCGTATCGAGAATGAGCGGTGGGTTCTCTGATACTAGCTCGACCCTGGCAGGACAATTGCAGCCACTGAGGGCTGATTTTATCTGCTGTGATTCAAATGAAATTTTCCCGTCAGACTTCAGCATCTCCATCACGCCAACGCCGGCAGCGGCGTTGTGAACCTGGTGCCGGCCCAGCAGGGGCAGGTATAAGTTTTCATACTTCCATCCCGGCCCATGCAGGTCGAATTCCCATCCGAGTTTTCGCTGCTGCTGCTGATCATTATACAACGCCCTTAACGGTCGGATATTATCCCAGGTAATGTCTTTCCCGATTCTCCACACCGGACATCCCCGTTCTTTCGCTGCGTTCAAAATAGCGCCGGCGGCATCCGGGTAATCCTGCCGGCTTAAGATAAACGGGATATGCGGTTTCAGAATGCCGGCTTTTTCCAAAGCTATAGCCTCGGCGGTATTGCCCAGCTTATCCATATGGTCGAATCCAATAGGCGTGATCAGACATATTTCCGGGTTGATCACATTGGTGGCATCGAGCCGGCCGCCAAGCCCAACTTCCACTACGGCCCAGTTGACGGCTTGCTCAGCGAACATGGCAAAGCTGATCGCTACTGTCAGTTCGAAATAAGTGGGAGATTCAAAGTCCGGGTTACTTCTTAACTGATCGATGTAAGGTTTCTTGCTTTCCAAAAGCCGGCAGAACTGGCTTTCGGCGGGGGTGGTTCCGCTGATTTTCATCCTTTCACAGATGCTGTTCAGGTGCGGGGAAGTATGCAGACCGGTCTTCATTCCGCATTCCCGCAGGCATGTTTCGATGATAGTGGCGCTGCTTCCTTTTCCTTTTGTTCCGGCTATATGGATGGACTTAAAGGACTCCTGTGGTTGCCCCAAACGTTCAAGCAGCACGCGCATTCTTTTAAGATTAAAATTGCGCTTATCATACCCGACATTAATTTTTTTTTCGTAATTAACGGCTTTTTCCAGATAGGCGTTAGCACTTGGGATGTCGGGAAAAATATTATTATCAAAAAGATTTTTCTTCATTACAGCATATTTTCCATACCCGGTATAGGTAATCCACCGGCGATTTTTTTCTTTTCCGCGTCTTCAAGTTCCTGGGCTTTTTTTATCCCTTGTCTTATAGCGGCCAAAATCATTTCCTGAAGGAACTCGGGATCATCCTCATCCAAAATGGTTTCATCAATTTTGACATCCAGCGGCTCACCGAGTCCGTTGAACATAACTTTCACCATTCCACCGCCGGCACTGCCTTCAACGACACGTTCTTTGAGATTTTCGTCGAGTTGTGCCATTTTATTCTGCATATCTTCGAGCTGGCTTTGGGCCTGTTTCATCATTTTGCCCATGTTCCCTAATCCACCCATTCCTTTCATTTTTTAATCTCCTGTAACTAAATACCTGTTAATTGGATTATTTCAACCTTCACCTTTTCCGATTTATTCGGGTTGTGTTTATTCACCCTCAACACTGAGTTCATCGTTCTTATTTACCTTTTTTTTACGGCTTAACTTCACGGGCTGCAGATCAAACCTGGCATCTGCATCAGCAAAAGCTTTCATCAGTGCTTCGCTTTTTAGCATATCTTTGGCCACGATGGAATTTTCAGCAACTCCCTGTATCTGACGGAATTTCCTGGGTTCAATACCGTGAGGGCACTCATCATCGTCATCATTATTAACATTTTTTTTCACTGCGTGGTTTTGACCGTTATTATTATTGGACGCATTGGAAGGCGGGGGTTCTTTTCGCTGCTGGAGTCTTTGCATCATAGCTTTGACTCTGCCGCTGCCGGCACCTCCAGACTGTTCAGCGGATGCATTATTTTGCTGAGAGGGAGATGCAGGTGAATTCTGTGCTCTTGAGTTCCTATTCGGGTCAGTGTAATCAATATCACTACGCACCGGCGTTCTTTGCTGTGTTTGCACGGGTGGTTGATTAATCGTCTGATTTTCCAGTGC
>PUNP01000088.1 GCA_003551785.1 Candidatus Brocadiaceae bacterium
CCGACGGGTTTGATGCCGACGCCACAATTACCTACCGTTGGGAAAAAAGCACGGACAACTTTGACGAAGATGTTGAAATAATTTCTGGGGAAACAGGCGAAAGCTACACCCCGGATGAAGCCTTGACCGAAACCACGCAGTACCGGCGAGTGGCCATTTCCACTTTAAACAGCGTGGAATGCGAAGCGTTTTCCAACGTGGTGACCATCACCGTCAACCCATTCCCTAAAGTCGATCCCATCGCAGACATTTTCCATTGTGAGGATACGGAAACCACCGAGATTGTATTCAGCGGATCACCCGCTGGCGTGGAGTTCGACTGGGAACACACCAACGAAGAAATCGGATTATCTAACACATCCGGCACAGGCAGCGTACCCTCATTTACCACAACCAACGATACTGATGCCCCCATTTCTTCGGTATTTACCGTTACGCCGAAAACGGAAAACGGATTTATCTGCCTGGGCGACCCGGTGTCATTTACGTTTACAGTGAATCCCACACCCAATGTGGAGCAGGTAGCAGACCAGGAGCTTTGTAACGGCGCCAGTACAGAACCGATCGATTTTTCAGGGGATGTAACCGGAACCGAATATCTGTGGGAAAACGACAATTCATCCATCGGACTGGCTGAAAGCGGAACGGGCAACATCGACTCTTTTGAGGCCATCAATACCGGTGATGAAACCACGGAAGCAACGATAACGGTCACCCCACGTTACACCAACGGCGGAGAGCCGTGCGACGGAGAAGAGATGACCTTTACGATCACCGTCTACCCGACCCCTGAGGTAACAAACATCGAAGAGATCACGATTTGCGATGAAGAAGGGTTTACATTCAACCCTGAGTCGAATGTATCCGGAACCACGTTTAGCTGGACCGCCGAAGTGACAACAGGCTCAGTGGATGGGGTTACCACGTCAGGTAACGACGAAATCAATGAAACATCCTTAATTAACCAGGAAACCGGAAATGTCACAAGCGTCATTGAATACACCATAACCCCGGAAAGTCCTGACGGATGTATTGGACCAGATGCCGTCCTTACGGTCAACGTGGAGAAGTGCGCCGACCTGGGCATTGAGAAAACCGTGGATGAGGAGAACCCCAACGTGGGTGATGAGGTGACCTTTACCTTGGTGGTAACCAATAATGGGCCTTCTGATGCTACAGACGTGGAAATTACGGACAACCTTCCGGATGGATATGCTTATGAAAGCCATGAATCACCCTCCCAGGGATCAGTCGACGTGGATGGCAATGACATCACCTGGACTGCAGGCGACCTCGACGATGGTGAAACGGCAAGCCTGGACATCACCGTTACCGTGAATGCACCTCCGGCAGATTACCTGAACACGGCTTCCGTAAGCGGCAATGAAAAAGACACCAATCCGGATAATGACGAAGACACGGCGGAAGTCACACCGCAGCAAGCCGACCTGGCTGTTACCAAAACCGTGGACGATGACACCCCCAACGTGGGCGATGAGATCACCTTCACCATCACGGTAACCAATGATGGCCCGGATGATGCGGATAACGTGGAGCTTACGGATCAGCTTCCTGCAGGTCTGGTCTACGTGGGTGATGATCCAAGCCAAGGTGATTTTGATGATGATACTGGCCTATGGACAATGGGTACGATAGCCAATGGTGCATCAGCCACTTTGGATATCACCGTCGAGGTCACGGAAGATGCCATCCCAGACGTAACAAACACGGCTGAGATCACCGATAGCGATCAGTTCGACCCGGATGAAACCAACAACAGCGACGAGCAGGATGTGACGCCGCAGCAGGCTGACCTCGCTGTTACCAAAACCGTGGATGACGACACGCCCAATGTGGGTGATGAGATCACCTTTACGATTGCAGTGACCAACCTTGGCCCTGATGATGCCACCAACGTTAGCGTTGTGGATGAAGTGCCAGACGGTTTCGGCTCCATTGACGACATCTCACATAGCGGCAGCTTAACAGTCAACACCATTGAATGGACAGGCCTCAACTTAGATGATGGCACAACCGTAGAACTGACTTTCAAAGCGACGGTGCTTTCACCTACAGCTACGGCAGATGAATACGTCAACACCGCGTCCATCACAGCCAGCTACCAATACGACCCGGACCCTGACAACAACACGGACAATGAAGAGGTTACGCCTCTTCAGGCTGATCTATCCATCGTGAAAACACAAATTGATCCGGAGAATCTGCCACTGAGTGATGCAGATGACCTGGAAGATATAAGTCCTTCGACAATCGCTGCCGGTGACAAAATTTATTACTACCTGAGGGTAGATAATTTCGGCCCTGATAATGCAATTGATGCATTGGTCAAGGATAACTTACCGAACGTTATTTCCAATGCCGAGTTTTCCATCAACCTGGGGAATGCCTGGAATACCTGGGATGGCACACGTGAATTGGGCAATTTCAGCGCTGGTGGAAGCAACGACATCCTGATCCGTGGTGATGTGGACCCGGACGCCACCGGAACAATGACCAACACCGC
>PUNP01000530.1 GCA_003551785.1 Candidatus Brocadiaceae bacterium
TATAGTTCCACAGCTGCTGAAGGATGTCCCACAGCAGCCCTCACCCCAATTACTTGAGAAAAATCCTTTGCTGCACAGATTCATTCTGGTCTTTGACCGCGAAGGTTACAGCCCTGGTTTTTTCAGGCGTATGTGGGATGAGCATCGGGTGGCATGTATGACCTATCGCAAATACTGCACCGAGGACTGGCCGGAAAGGGAGTTCAAAGAGTTCACCTGCGAAATGCCCAACGAGGAAACGATAACAATGAACCTTGCTGAAAGAGGTGTGCAGATCGGAAGCAGAAAAGGAGATCGAATATGGGCCAAGGAGGTAAGAAAGTTGACAAAAAGCGGGCACCAGACCAGCGTCATAAGCACCGCCTACAGTCTGTCGGCCAGGCAAGTTGCTATTTATATGTTCAGCCGATGGTCTCAGGAAAACTTTTTCAGTTATATGAAACAACACTATAACATAGATGCGCTTACAAGCTACACGATTGGAGAGTTTCCCGAGACAAAAAGGGTAATAAACCCCCGGTGGAAACACCTCGACAAGAAAATACGCTCGGAAAATGGAAAGCTGGCCAGGAAGAAGGCCGAATTGGGAGATATCGAGATAGATTACCGGCAACACAGCGGTGAGATAGAAAAATACATGCGGGAGAAAGGGGAATTACTTGAGATAATAGATCAGATGTCGCTGGAGATCGAAAAATTAAAACAGGAACGCAAACAACATCCTAAACATGTAGAATTATCTCAGCTTCCCGAGCAGCATCAGATAAAGATGCTGGATCCGAAAAAGAAAATGTTTGTAGATACAATAAAGATGATAGCTTATCGCAGCGAGACGGCGATGGCAATGCAGATTAAAAAATTTCTGAAAAAAGATTCTGATGCCCGCCCGTTGATTCGCAAGCTGATTAGCACCGAGGCGGATATCATCCCTGATGTCGGTTCCGGCCGTTTAATAGTGCAAGTTCACAGGATGAATAATCCGCGTTCCGATCGTGCCGTGCAGCATTTATTGAGACTGCTCAATGAAACGGGTACGATTTTCCCACAGACCAACCTGCGGCTGCATTACAGGATGGTTGATCTTTCTGAATAAGGCCCGAAAAGGTCTCATGGCTTTTTCTCGGAGATCAGGATATGTGAAGTTTTTGCCAAGCTTTTTTCAAAAAGCGGGGTCGGTGGCCAATTAGGGCCGGCTCATACCTTTTATTCAGGAGATAATTACAATGAGAAAGTTCAAACTGAAGGCCGTATATGAAGAAGGTCCGGACTATGTAGCCATCCCCGTCAAAGGAAGCGCACATGCAGCCCAGACCTTCGAAGACAAATTGCAGCTCGTGAGCGAACCGGAAGAGATGATGTATCTGATCACGCTGGACACCCGTCACTGTCCGACGAGCTATACCGAGGTGGCGCGGGGCAGCCTGAACGAGACGATCGTGCATCCGCGAGAGATATTCAAGGCACACTCTGTGCCCGGGGACGGGGTGGGACGTTATTTAACCAAGTTGAGTCTTAATACATGCAGAAGAGGTTAATGGCGATATCTGAGCTATTAGCTCCTATTGTGACGAACTCGCACGCGATCATCATGGTTCACAACCATCCCGCTTTTCTCACAAGTCTCCAGTGGTGCAGATGCGCAGAAAGCAAACGCCGCTGTATTCGTATACTGCAAGAGCAGCTTTCTATAGCAGATGCGCCGCTGGAGGCTTGCCCGCAGGGCAAAGCGACGTTTGTTGCAATTTTTTCCACTATGGTAAAACGGTTCAACTTTAATTATCCATTTAACTTCTTATACTAAAGCTTTTTATCCTAAAATGTGTCGTTGCTTTGTGAGAAATGCGGGATCCCAGCGGCAACGTGCAGCCGAGCGCGCAGGATCACAATCTGACAAAGAGGATATGCGAGGCCGGCGATCTGCTGGGCATTAAGGTGCTTGACCATCTGATCATAGCGCCAGATGCTCTTGGTGCAGGCCACGTCTATTACAGCTTTGCCGAGAACGGCTGTCTCAAGTGAACATTAACCTGGGCCGGTGGGAGTGAAACCGCTCCTGCCGGCCTTTTTTTGTGGTCATTCGGCAATACTACCATTCCCTTCAGCCGACCAAACCTTGGTTTCTAAATCCGAAATAATTATCCACAAAAGGTTATGATGGCGATCGTTTACTTTTTGGAAAACATCTCCTGCCCAAAACATCTTAATCACCGAAGCAATTGTCTCATAAATTCAACAGATTCAGTGTCTTCACGGATCGAATCTACCTTATCTCCCAATCCGACGGCATCCAGGATATCTTCATACGGAATAGGACGTGTAGAATCGCCTGGATGGTTATTTTTCCATTCTGGATAATCGCATGTTTCTTCAACAATATCAAATTCGGTCATATGTTCAAAAACTTCATGAACTTCCTGCAATATTTCGATTTCAAACTTACTCAAGCTCCCCAAACCGGGAGCTTTGCGCAACTTGATCGTGTTTTGAATTTTTCCATAATAATTATCCCATTTTCCCGAATCA
>PUNP01000869.1 GCA_003551785.1 Candidatus Brocadiaceae bacterium
ATCACACTTACGAGAATGCCTTCAGAGACGCTCTGAAGGCATTCTCACGGGGTAAAAACTTTTTCGATGCCTCAATAAAAGCCTAAAAAACAAATACTTATGATGCAACGCAATTAGCTCAATTCAGCCTGCATATTTCACGCGTTTTCAGTGGTGCATCTGTGGCAAATGTCAAACGTCGCTGTATTCGTATACTGCAAGTGTAGGCTTTTGCCGCAGATGCGCCGCTGAAGGCGCGCCCGCAGGGCAAACCGCCGTTTGAGAACTCGATAGTACACACTGCAAATTTTAAAAGTCCATCAAATTACACTTAACATATTGCATTTCAATATTTTATATTAAGAATTGCCGTTGGTTTATGAAATATGCAGGTTAGCTGTTTTTTTAGCTAAGCATTTTACTTAGAGTCAAATATTTAGTATATTGTTTTTTACTTTGACTCTTATTCTTCTATCTTCAAGATAATGGGCTTTAATCAGATGAAATCAGATCGTCGTTTTCCTCGCCTTCGAGCATTACGGAAAATCGTAATGCTTTCTGTTTTCGTGCTCACTACGGTCATTGCCGGCGCTAATTCCTATTCGCTGGAGAGATACCTGCCACCCAAAGCCAATTCCGTGTGGCTGCTTCGAGATTTCGGAATGACAAAAAACCAATTGCAGCGTTTGCCCTTTTTAAGCGACGAACGGGGCAATCATTTTGAAGAATTTGTTGATTACGGCACCGACAATATCAAAAATCAGCTCAGGTTTTTGGAAAAATTGACCTCAACGTCTTTTGAAGATATCTTTCAAATACTTCATCCCGACAAGGCGGCTTTAGGTGCTTATAACATCAATAAACAAAATTCTGAAAGCAGTCCGCAGTTTTTTCTGCTCGTTAAAATAAATGGTGATCCGGAAAAAGTTGCTGTTTTTGCTGAAGACATTGTCAAAAATGCTTCCTCTTCAGCGGATTGGGAATTTGATCAAGATTCACTATATGAAAATTCGGTATACCGTATCCGAGGAGCCGAAGACACTGTAAATGCGGGGGTAAACTTTTGCTTCACGTTTAATGAAAATTTACTTGCAGTGTCTTTTGGGAAGTGTAAAAGCATAATTATGAGTCACTTAGCTATTCTGAATGATGAGTCGGCAGTTGAGACGCTCTACAACACTGAAGTTTATGCATCGTTGATCCAAAAGTCCGACAAAGATGCCGACCTACTCGTTTTTCAACATTATGATCAGTTGTGGGATTCCCTGGCCGATAAAGATAGGGATAATATTTTATTTCCTCCCGATTCGGAATTCAAGCCAGGAGAAATACTTGATATTGCCGGTCTTTTTTCTTTGCAGGCAACTCTCACCACTTTCAGAATATCACATCGCGGTGTCCTGATAGATGGATTTGCCAGGATAAAAGAGCCAGGAAAAGGAATTTGGGGGGCTCTGTCGCCCGGGCAAAACATACCTGACCTGACTCCGCCACCTTTTGTCGATGCCGATGCCGAAATCTTTGCCGCGGCTTATTGTGATTTGAACCTGTTCTGGGCCTTAGCTGAAACTATCCTTGGAAAGTTCCTGGCGCGAGGTAACAGTGAAGTTGGTGAGTCTGAACCCCACGTTCACAATGGTGGTTCAGGTTCCGAGTTCAGTGAGCAATTGCTTGCAAAACTTGAAAGTCAAATCATGCTTTACATCCCGTCACCGAAAGCACAGGAAGACCGGGGTACAGTTCTCTCCGATACAGTATTGGCCCTGGGATTAAAAGACCGGCAAGGGCTTGAAAATCTCTTGATACCGCTATTAAGAAACATCAGCGGAGGAACAATGCGAACTCTGGATATGAACGGTTATAAATGCATTCTTTTGCCTTTACCGCACACTCAGGATAAGACTGAACCAGGGAATTCTTCAATGCCGTTAGTTGCGGTAGGGTTCCTTGATGATTTTTTGTTGATAACCGGTAATATAGCCCTGATGCGTGAGGTTATCGGTAAAAGTGTTCGCAACACCAGTCCATTATTAACATCCCGGAGATTGCAAAGTGCATTAATTCGACACTTTAAAACACCATCACATTTTGCTTATGGAAGCATAGATATAATTGAATCGCTAGTTCTGAAACCATTATATCATAAATTCATGCAGGATGTTCATAACAGATTGTCATATAATAAGTTGAAATTAAGTAAATTGTTCACCGATATATCTTTTTCCACTAGGTGGGATAGTAATGGACTCCGCTACCGGTGTTGGATGTCATTTGAGTAAAGATAAACATTAGCGTACGTGGTGAATCATTTGGTTCACTGAGTTTTTCATTTAACTTTCAAGAGGTTAAAATTATGCATGTGAAGATAGTGTCCGATTATGAAGCAGTCAGCCGATTGGCTGCCGATATTGTTAAGTTGACTATAAAAAATAAACCGGATGTCGTATTAGGACTTCCGACGGGAAGTACACCGGAGGTGTTTTATCAATATATTGTCGCCGAATATAATGAAAAAACACCTCCGGTGTACTACCCGTCGGAAG
>PUNP01001014.1 GCA_003551785.1 Candidatus Brocadiaceae bacterium
ATTGAAAAAATTCTTAGATGCGGACTATATATCCATCCGAATATTTTAGAAAAAGTTTACAAACAAATCAATGAATGAAAATGCTATAACAGGTTCGTAGTGAGCCCTATCAAAGGCTCCGGAGGCCGAAAATTTATAGGTGCTTTCCTGGACGCTTGAAAGCGTCCACTACGAGCCGGTTTTTCGTCCTGCCCGCTAATTGCTCAACAATTCAGACGCTAACTCCTTCCATTCGTGTAACTTATCTTTGTTTATGCTGTAGTGCACATAGTATCCCTGTTTATCGTCGGTTACAATATCGGCATTGCGCAGAATCCGTAGATGCTGCGAGACGGCAGCCGGTGAAATATCCAGTTTTTTGGCAAGAGCATTCACACACAGAGTATCCTCTTTCAATAACTGGATTATTTTAACTCTGTTTTGGACTGAAAGTATTTTGAATATCCTTGATAACTCTCGTGAATTATTATTTTCACACATAAAGCCGTCTCCACATTTTTATAAACCAGCTTGTTCAACGATGTCAGGCACTAAATGGTCCCAGCCCAGAGTCATCAGATGGACACCGCTGCACATCGGTTTCAACTCTCTGATGAGTTCGGCGGTAATTTCCACCGTCTTTACCTGCCTGTCACCTTTGGGGGTGTCAGAAAGTTCTTTTATTATATGCTTTGGCACCTTCACTCCCGGCACGTTTCCATTCATATACCTGGCCATACCTGCGCTTTTCAGAACAACGATACCGGCAAGGATGGGGATATCGACATTTTTTGCCTTTTCTTTGAAGCTTTCAAAATCGCTTGCATCATACACCGCCTGTGTCTGACAGAATTGAGCACCCGCTTCAACTTTCTTTTCCAGTTTAATTATCTGGGGTTCCACGCAGTCGGCGCATGGAGTCACGCAGCAGCCTTTGTAAAATTCAGGTGTGCCGTCCAATTCATTCGGACGCCCTTTGAAATCGAAGCCCATATCTGTTCCCGATTCAAGTTTTTTCATTGCCTGAAGCAGTCCAACCGAGTCCAGGTCGTATACGGCCTTGGCGCCGGGATGATCTCCCATTGTCACATGGTCGCCTGTCAAAGCGAGGACATTGCGGACACCTAAGATGTAGGCGCTGAGCAGGTCGCTCATCAGCGCCAGCCTGTTTCGATCGCGCGTAACCATCTGCAGTACGGGTTCGATTCCACAGTCGAGCAGCAATTTGCATCCTATAGTGCTTGAAGCGCGCATCACCGCTGTTTGAATATCCGTAACATTCACGGCGCAGACCTTCTCATTTTTCAGGTGTTCTTCAGCTTCTTCCATGACGGGGCCGATATTGGTTCCTTTAGGCGGCCCGATTTCAGCGGTTACCGCGAATCGACCATCTTGCAGTGTGTTTTGAAAATTGCTTATAGGTTCAGACATTGTGATTTTCCTCCTGTTCAGCTAATTCCATGACTTCCTCATGCGTCAGTCTTCTCGGTCCGCCGCTTCGGTCTTTCCCCCAGTCCCTGGGTTCCCGCATCATTCTGTATTCACCCAACCTGTCCAGTTCATCCAGTCGTTCATAGATTTTATACCATGCGCAGTCCAGGTCGTCACTCACTTCACATTTCCCATCATCAGTCCCGCCACAGGTACCGTTGATCAGGCTTTTCGAGCATTTAGCGATCGGGCAAATACCACCTGTCCAGCCCAGTACGCAGTCACCGCAGCCGTGGCAGTATTCTTTCCAGGTCCCCTGTTCAGTATTCGCACCGTAAAAAGTCGTATTCAGCCCGGGAAGAAAGGGAACATCGGGATACAGTTCACTCATGAAACCAACCCCAACGCCACAGGCAATGCTCAGCACCGCGTCATAATTTTCCGGTAATTTTGTAATATTATCCTTAAACTCGATATCGCACTGCCTTGTTATACAATCAAAGTCAGCATACTTATTACTTTTCTGCGTTTTAGCTTTGAGGTTGATCTGTGAAGCGAGCTCTTGTGCTTGCTTTTCACCGCCGCTGAGACAAACGGTTACGCAGCTTCCACAGCCAAGAACCAAAACCTTCTCGTAGGGTTTTAGCATTTCCAATATTTCATCAAGCGGCTTGCGTTCTGCTACTATCATTTCTATTCTCTCCTGTTAATATATTTTATTACTTAACTTTAACATGCATTCGGCGGTGAAATATCCCTTTCAGGGAAAATTTGCGCATCAATCCCTCTCCCAGGGGAGAAGGCCTTTCAGGCCATCAACTCCAGTGGGCCGGCCGAAAAGGCTGCAAAATAAGCTGCATAGTCCTGTCATTTGTATAGCACACATCCTGCGTGCGCTTTGGACAGGCAAGATGCCTGTCATACATTAAACCTGTAAAATTTTTGGTATTTTCGGCCACGCACCTGGTGGTTCATTCCACTTGTTTTTATGAATTCATTCCATAACCAGGCTATCATCGCCGTCCATATCGATTTCCTCTAGCATTTTTCTCGCCTGTTGTACACGCCGGGCTGTTCTGGCCGCGACTAACGGATAACGGTCGGTATGGTC
>PUNP01000452.1 GCA_003551785.1 Candidatus Brocadiaceae bacterium
CGGTGGTGATAAGGTAACGGGGGTCGCTGAATATTTACGATTTGGGAAGGTATCAGTTTCCTTTATTCTTGACCGACTCGTTTGCCGCGGACCCTGCCGACCATATGAGCGCCCAGTATGGCTGAACCCTGTATGAGCCAGGCTGTCGACTGATCCGGAGCCAGGCTGGAAACTTCCCCCCCGATATATGTGCCATAAGCAGGGTAGAGTATGTGATAAGCATCCCGCAATTCATCGTCATCTCCGTACTCATGCAAATAACCCATTACATCTCCGGTTGCTACCGCTTCGTGGTATAACGATCCAAAAGGCAGGCCATAGACGAAAGCGTAGAGTCCTTTCCACGAACGCCGTCCGAAATCTTTAGCATGTCCTCCTTCATGCCATGCCACGGCGGGAATATCGGAATACAGGTTGATCGTGTTCGAATAAGGGCGGTAATTATCGCCACCAAATATGCGGCCCGGGAATATCGTGTACTGAATGGCATTGAGAACACCGAATGAGTATCGAAACCAGGGCTCCACCTCCCGGTTTCGCAGCGATCGGCGCCATTCATCGCGAACGTTCCAGGCGTTGATGCGTACCTTGACATGTTCTATTTCGTTCACTTCAAGATACTCTTCCAGTGCATGTATGGTCTCATCGTCGATAACGTGGCTGTCAACCTTATGATTCCAGAGGAGCAGCTTTCCCAATAAACTTCCCGGCCATATCCAGCCGATAGATTTATCGAGTACGGGTACAGGACGCCCCCTGACGAACTGATCTTCGTCCGGGCGCAGTCTCAATGTCTTTTCGCTATCGGTGATCTCGACTTTTTGATACGGTGCAGCCGCACATCCAAACGAAACACTGAATGCAAAAAAAACACATATCAATACGATAGCATTCGATCTTAAAAGATTTCTCATGAATCGATTTGTCGTATCTGTAATATTCAGCGAAACACGTTACCGCCGGGCTTGTCCCGGCGAAGCGGTATTTCCGCACTACAAATGGGTCCGCCCCACCCCGGCCTCGCCCGCCGCGTTTCTGCCCAGGGGGGAAAGAAAGTTATTGTAGTGCATAAATACTCCACCACCGGGACAAGCCGGCGGTAGGAACCACCAATCAACGTGGTTCACTGAGGACTTGTATCAAAAGCTCACGGGTAATAATGACACTATTGCTCATAAAAATTGTGTCGCTGCAGCTTTCCGCTCATTGTACGTGGCAGCTTCGACACCGTTTCGAATCTTTTCGGCACACTGTAGGAGGGGAGTTTAGTATAACAGTAACGACGCAGCCGGCTCAACTCCTGGGCGTCTATCCCTATTCCTTCCGCTGGAATTACTTTAGCCTCGGGAACCTGTCCATAAATGGGATGTTCAGCACCGGACACCAAACTTTCTTTTACGTATGCGTGGCTGTTTAATACCCCTTCCACCTCTTCCGGGAAAACTTTCATACCTGCACAAATGATAACCGTCTTCTTACGTCCAACAATTCGGAGGTTGTTTTCACAATCAATCAGTCCAAGATCGCCGGTTCTGAACCAGCCGTCTTCCAACACCGTTTCTCGCAACCTGGCTGGTGAAACATATGCATCGAACATCCCCTTTCCCCGGATAAGGACTTCCCCGACACCATCATTATCCACATTGTCGAGATACATTTTGTAAGCCGGGAGGATCTTCCCAACGGACCCTAAAGATTTTTCTGAAGGCGACAAGTTGATAAAAGGAAGGCCCACTTCGATTATACCGTAAGCTTCTGCAGGATATCGCCCAAATTTTTCGGCAAAAGATTTTGCCGTCTTAAAAGGAAGTTTCATTGCGGTTGAGATAGCCAAACGCACTTTTCCCAGCGCATCCGGAGTCACGCTCATATCGGTAGTGAGCAGATGGTAATGGAAAGGTGATGCATAGATAAGAGTAATCCGCCCGGCCATAGCCGTCTCAAAAATAGAGGTGGGGAAATTTTGATGTCCAACCACTATCGTGGCACCTTTGCGCAGAAAAAGGAGTATAGAGACAACAAAATGATGGCTCATGGATAAAACCGAAAGTACACGATCTTCAGTGCTTATTTTCAGCACTTCGTCTGCCGCCTCTGTTCGTTCATAAATTGTTTCATGCGAAAGAGCTACACCTTTACTTGAACCGGTTGTGCCGGAGGAAAAGCGAATGAAAGCGGGACGGAGCGCTTGAATCTCGTCCGGCAACGGCCTATTAACCTTCCTTTCCCGCCACACAAACTTCGTCCCCTTGATATTGGCTTTCAGGGTTCGATCCTTTTCATCATAGGGCAGAGCACCCGACTCAAAGACCAGGCCATCAACATCTATACGTTCCAGCAACTGATCGACTTCGGTGATCGGCAACGACATATCCACAGGCACAATGGCTGCTCCAGAGTCCAGCAGCGCAAGGCTGCCTGCGATATACCCTGCACCATCGGTGCAGCGAAATGCTATACGCCGCCCCTCTGCGATCCCATGGCTTTGCAGACAGTTTTTAAGACCGGTGACCTGATC
>PUNP01000358.1 GCA_003551785.1 Candidatus Brocadiaceae bacterium
CCGATCGCCATCAGCATCCCCACCGAAGTGAACATATTTATGCTGAGTCCCATCCAAGGCATCAGGGCAAATGCACCGAGGAAAGAAACGGGCAGTCCCAGCGCCACCCAGAAGGAGATGCGGATATTGAAAAAAAACCACAGCGCCAGCAGTACGAGGAGAAGGCCCTGAACTCCGTTGACCAGGAGCATGTCAAGGCGGTCTTGCAAAATACCGGTTTCATCCTGCGTAACGGTAATATCCAGTTGTGGACGTCGAATGCGTTCGGATTCTATAAACTTTTATCGTTAGGTGCCGTTCCCATACAACTGGCTGTTCATAAATAGTTTGTAGCTACCAAACAGCATATAACAGGAGTTAGAGCTCGTTTTTGGTGGCCAAAACTGGTTTTAATTTAAATCACACCCTGCAAAAACGCTTAAAACCCGTTTTCGGGGTCAAATTCGGGTTTTAAGACCACATAACGGCATTAAAATAAGCATAACCAACTGACGTTTCAAATGTTACTTGGGAACGGCACCTATTTATCGTTATTACAACCTTTATATCCCGGGTCGAGGGCTCCACCGTCTCCCGGAGTCTGTCCACTTTCCCTTCCCACTGCTTCCGCCACTCGCCGCTTTGGAGAATGACTTCCGCTTTGAGAAGTTCAAACATACTGTTGAAACCGTCCGGAGAGATACCTGACCCGAACTCCGGGCGTTTAAGCAGAGCCTGTATTTGTTCGGGCCGGAACCTTACCTCGATTTCGAGGGCATCGGTGCTGTAGAAATCAAACAGCCGGTCGTTGAGTCTCATGAACTGTCCGCTCTGGATTTTGACCTCGCCGAGCCGTCCGTCGAAGGGGGCTTTGACCGCGGTTTTGGTGAGGTCTATACGCGCCTGTTCAAGTTCAGCCTTTCTCTCTTCCCGTGCAGCCTCCAGCTCCCTGCGTTTCGGGGGGATGGAAGAGAGCGCCTCCTCCAGCCTGCGCACGCTGACCTTCTGCCTGAGGAAATTCTGCTCTTCACGGTCTTTCTCATCTTCCGCAATAACGTCGCGTTCAAAAAGCTTCTGCTTGCGCCTGTAGTTAGAACGTGCAAGCTCCATAGACCGCGTTTCGGTTTCGAGCAGCCGCTCGGTGCTTTCTTCTCTAACATCCAGTTCTTCCAACGCAGCGCGCGTCTGCTCCACCCTTGACTCCAGGCGCCGCACCGACACTTCGTATTCTTCCCGGTCTATTTCCAAAAGTTTTTCACCTTCGTCAATCATTTCCCCGGATTTGAGGCGCGGATGGATGTGGGTCACGGTGCCTTTTACCTGCGCTATGGCCTCCCAGATGCGAGCGGGACGAGAGACGCCGTAGCCAGTGGCATGCGGGACGGCGGCGAGCACCGGCGCCTCGATCACGCGGAGAGTCCGTACAGCCTCGGTTTCGGGTTCTCTCACCGGATCCGTTCGTGTCCGGACAAGGACTATGACTACAACGGCCGCTACGGCCGCGGGGAAAAGAACCAGCAGGCGTTTCGCCGTTTTTTTTAACTTTTCTTTACTCATAACCTTGCCTTACAAAAAATTATTCTTTCCTGATGCTTCTTAAAAAAGCCGGCCATGCTTTCTCGACATGCCGGGCGATATCGAAACCGCCCTCTGAAACGTTCCAAAGCACTGCGGCCGGAAGGATCATACCGAGGAACATAACGGAAGCGGTTTGCGCGTCCACCTCCTGATGCAGCACCTCCTCCCTTTGACCCTCTTCAATTATTCGTCTGACTTCATCAAGGTATCCGGTAATGATACCGGCGACTTTACTTTTTCGCTCCGGATGCCCGGTATATATCCCGTCGGAGAAAACGACGTGGGGGATAGCCCTGTTTTCGCTGAGCATGCGTGCGTGGCGCCGGAGCAGGGACTCCAGCCGTTTCGAAGCGTTGCTGGTTTCTTCCCTCACCTGCTTGACGTTGTCCATAAGACGCCTTTCAATAAAATCGAGAACGGCATCCAGCACCTCTTCCTTGCCTTTGAAGTGACGGTAAAGGGCCGAGGGGGCGATCCCCACCCGGTTACCGATCCCAGCCACACTCAGGGCGGTAAGTCCATCGTAAGCGATAATATCGAGCGCCGCTCCCACGATCTGCTCGCGCCTGACATGCGTTTTGGTTTTCTTTGCTCTCATCTGCCTCTGTCCAACAAAAAATTCAAGTTACACTTAAGGTTAATACTAAACTATATATCAAGGCCAATATTGTGATTCACTATTCACATTTTATTAAAAAGCAACCACTTTGTCAAATGCAATGGGGACGTAGCCTCGATATATGTGTGAGATCTGCTCCTTTTTCTTATAATAAGAAAACTGTAAAATAAAAGAAGGGGAAACGCGAACTTAGAAGAAAATCAAAGTCATTATGATTGCTAAAATTTTTAATTCATTATCGGAGCGTTATGATAAGTGGTTCGAAAGTGACAGTGGGCGCATGATTTACACAGCGGAGCTGGAATGCGTCCGAAAATTACTGCCCGGGGACCTGTCGGA
>PUNP01000137.1 GCA_003551785.1 Candidatus Brocadiaceae bacterium
CTCGACAACAACCTTGTAGTCCGGCTGATCGGCGTTAAAGAAAAACCGTCAACATACGAGCGGGCCATTGAGTTTTTACGGGAAAAAACAAAATCACAGAAAGTCTTTCTTAAATATGATGGGCAGAAATATGACGACGACAACCATCTGATGTGTTATTTATATTTGAAAAACAAAACTTTTCTCAACGCACATATAATCAAAGAGGGACTGGCGGAGGTTGATGCTTCCACAAACTACAAATACAAGAATAAACTGATGAAACTTGGAGTAGGAAATGGCTAAAGAATGGATATTAAACAACGCAATGAACCGCTGGCAGTATGATTTTAAAAGGAACGTTGGCCCAACCTCCGAAAGCATAAGAAAATGTGCTCCAAAAACACTTGAAAAGTGGCGTGAATATTACTTCAGCAACGTACGGGCAAAGGAGCACATCGTGTCGCTGGGTAAAAAGCTTTACGTAAAGATTACGGAAGTTCTCCCGGCTGAAATCGACGCTATTACGGAACAGGACTGTATCGATTATATAATGCAGATGGTTATTGATCGTACTTTTGACGGTTATATGACCGAGATAAAGACAGTTTACGGAAAACTTGAGAAGGACCTTGGGGTTAAAATCGAACCGGCTCCGGATGAATGGGACAGGTTGTATAACGTTGATTTTTTCATTAAGGTTGGTGAAAAACATATCGGTATCCAGATAAAACCTGTCAGCGAAGGTATCCAGCTGTCTCAAATATACAAGGAAAGGACTTTACAGGAAGGCACGCATACGGAATTTACTGAAAAATACGGAGGCAAGGTTTTTTACGTGTTTTCAGAGAAAGTAAATGGCAGGAAAGAAATAAAGAATAGAGAGATAATCGGAGAAATTAGAGAAGAGATAGAACGCTTAAAAGCAAAGTGACAAGCTATTTCACATTTTATGTCCCTTTTTGCCCCCTTTCGAAGCCGCTGCACGTGAAGGGGTTAAAAAGGAAACGAAAAATATTTACTCGCCGTTAATAAAAATCCTTATTCCCGACCGGTTCAACCTCACAATTCAAAGGGGTGACATTGTCGGTTCCATCAATCCTATTATTTCCTGGAGAGCTTCCGGACTGTCAAATTCAAACCCTTTTAACTCATAATAAACGGCCTTTTGATAATAGTCAGAAAAATCGTATATTCCTGGCGGAAGCCCTCTTTTAGGAGCTTTGGCCGCTTTTTCCCATTCCTTCATATGTGCAGTTTTACTTTTCGGGACAGAAGTAATTTTTGGCTTCATCTGGCAATAAGGCTTTATCAGGGTATACAGGTTTAGCTTTTCTCCATTAGTTTTAATATTCAATTTGTATTTCATCTTCCGCATGAATCCCTGGAATTTTTTACACATTCGTCATTGTCTTCCCTATCCACAAGTTTTTCGTCGAAGGTCAATGTAAACCAATGTTCCCATAGGTTTGCCCGGGGGTTGCCCGGGGGGTGGACTGCAAGATATGGCGCTTGTCAACTATTGTGCTGCAAGGCTCTTATGTACTGTAGATGTGTGGTCCGAAATCCGCTTCATAGAAGGGCGACACCATCCGGCCGGGCGCAATCAATTCATCGACTTTGCGCCGGTCCTCATCGGTGATCTCAACGTCGAGTGCGCCGAGGTTGTCTTCCAGTTGCTGCATAGTTCGCGGGCCGATGATCGGTGAAGTGATTCCGGGCTGATGCATGCACCATGCCAGGGCGAACTGGGCCATGGTGCAGACCTTTTCTTTCACCAGCGGTTCGAGCCCCTCGGTGACATAAAAAATATGATCGTTGTAGCGGTCGCTGTCCTCCCTGCCGGCAAAACGTGCGTCCTCGGGGGCCTTTTCACCGCGTTTGTATTTGCCGGTAAGGAGCCCGCCGGCGAGGGGGCTCCACGGGATCAGCCCATAGCCGCAGGTTCGGGCCATAGGGATCAGTTCCCGCTCGATCCGCCGGTCCAGGAGGTTGTAAGGCGGTTGTTCGGTCACAAACCGGTTCAACCCCAACTCGCGGCTGACCTGCTGGGATTCAACGCATTGCCAGGCCGCAAACGTGCTGGTGCCGACGTACCTGACCTTGCCTGCGCGGATAAGGTCGTCCAACGCCCGCAATGTCTCGTCAATGGGGATATCGGATTGCGGACGGTGGATTTGATAAAGGTCGATCCAGTCGGTCTGCAGGCGTCGGAGGCTTGCCTCGCACTGCTCGATGATATGTCGGCGGCTATTGCCCCTGTCATTTGGGCCGTCTCCCATGCTTCCGTGAACCTTGGTCGCCAGCACGACGGAGTCGCGCTGTCCATTGAGTTTTAACGCTTCGCCGGTGACTTTTTCGCTTTCACCGTTATTGTATACATTGGCGGTATCGATAAAATTGATCCCGCCTTCAATAGCACGATCAATGATCTGGTACGCGTCCTCCGCGTTGGTCTTGCCACCAAACATCATGCATCCAAGACACAATTGACTTACTTTTACTCCTGTTCTTCCTAAGTTCCGGTAATCCATTA
>PUNP01000979.1 GCA_003551785.1 Candidatus Brocadiaceae bacterium
TATACTATCAATATTTCAGATGAGAGTGACCGGCGCAAATTGGTGGAAATATGTCAGGATATGCTGGAGTCCGGGGCCGGACAAGTTTTATTAAGAGCGGATGATTTTCATGATTTAACGGAACGGGACAGTGCCCGTTTTGATGATAAAGCCCAGGCGCATGCAGAAATTATCTCTTATTTGTATGATAATATGCGCAGTGAGTACCCGGAGGCGGGATTGATTTTTTGCCCGCCGTATTACGATGGCAGGAGTGCTTTCAGTGAAGATAAGGGTCGTCCTTATTTCGAAAAATTGACGAATAATATACCCGATGATGCGGATATAATGTGGACGGGCCCCGATATCGTGTCCCATCGTTTGCTGTGTTCACAGGTTGCAAGATTTGCCAACCTTATTGGACGCCGCCCATTGCTGTGGGATAATACGGTATTGCAGGAAGTAAGTGAGTTCGGTTATCGTTATGAATATGCTTATTATATGTGGCATCCATTAAATAACGTCTATCCCTCGAATCATCACCAGAACAGCAGGGGAATCAGATATAATTATGGATTTGACGGCACGCGGATTTCTGTGGTCACGAATATCGTGCTGGCTGATTACCTCTGGAACCCCGGCGCATTTGATTTCAAAAATTCACTGCAGAACGCTGTTCAGTTAGTAGCAGGACGGGAGGGGGCGGATTTGGTGTTAGAATGCGCGGCCGACATACGTGAACTTTTTGATCTGCGACATTCACCGAGCAGGTTCAAAAAATCACGAACCTTTCCCGCGGAAGAAGGCTTGCGCACTCTTATCGATAAAATGAATGCGGCGGCTGTCGATCCGCAATTGGTTGATGAACTGGAAGCGCAGTGGTACACCCACGCTGAAACATCCCGCCGGCTTCAAAATATTGACTCGAAATTGGAAAAATTAGACGGGTCGGTATTATCCAAACTGGGGCTGAAAAGACGAGATTGGAGTTTTGAAACGGAAGGGGAATGGGATGCTCGAGCAGATTCTGCTGTTTTCCGTTTTTCATTTCCTTTTAATACCGAATCGGAATCAGGAGCTTATGGTGCTGCAAAGCGTCGCATTAAAGTTCCTAACACACCTTCAGGCCGTTATTTTCTGGTTTTCATGGCGGATAACGACTATTATGCCGATGGTGAACCGCCTGAGGCCTGGCCCGGCTATTTGTATCAGTGCGTTCTCATTGACGGACATGTGGTGTGGGAAAGAGATATTGTGGGTAACCCGTTACCGGAATTATTCCAAATCGACGTTTCAAGGCAACTCAGGGGCCGTGATGAGGTGACCGTCGAACTTCGCGGTTGTGACAGACGCGGGGTGACAAACCTTGGTGTTCAAATCAGCTTTTCTCCGTTACTGTTAACGTCCAGGAAAGCTGAAGATTATTAGCAATTTATTAAAGTTTTTCCCATCCTGTTTTTTTTCAGGAAAAAATAAAACTCAAAATAAGCACTCTCAACGGCTTATATTGAACTTTAATACTTTTTTTCCTCCCATCCCTTGACATGTCATATCTTGTACACTATAATTATCACCAGTGTTATATATGGTGTTTTGGAGGTTTTTATGCTTTGTCCCTATTGTAAAGAAAATAATGACCGTGTGGTTAATTCCCGTGCAACTGTTAATGGAGCGGCCGTTAAACGCAGGCGGGAATGTTTGGCTTGTGGGCATCGTTATACAACGTATGAGCGTATTGAAGATTCAGCGATGCGCATAATAAAGAAGGATGGAAGCAGAGAGAATTTCTCACACGCCAAGTTACTCGACGGGCTAAATCTTGCATGCCATAAACGTCCCGTATCCGCTGAGCGGCTGGAAGTGATCGTTGACGAAATCGAGCAGGAGCTTACCAGATTTTATGAAAACGAGGTGCCTTCCAGCGTTGTAGGGGAGATGGTTATGGAAAGACTGAAAGATGTGGATCAGGTCGCTTACATTCGCTTTGCTTCGGTTTACCGGGAATTTAAAGATATTAGCGATTTTTTAGAGGAAGCGGGTACTATTTTAGGTGATGAAACGCAAGAATAGGCGCTCAGCATAGTCAATCTAACATTTCTTGTCGGTTTGCTGGAAAAGGAAAAAGACAAATATCTAATATCTGATTATCGATATCCAATGTCCAACGAAAGATAGTACGATCTGGGATATCGGTTGATCGATTATGCCGTCAGCTCGTTATTTGTATAAGTTTTATAGTCGCATTTTGAGAATTTAATAGAGAATATTATCTAACTTAGTTGCTTTGGGGTTTAACGTATTCATTAATTTAGAGGAGAGGTGGTATTATGGCTATCGAGACAGGAGATATTATGGAGCAATTCGCCGATGACCTGTTCGGTAAAAATGGTGAGAGAGGTGAGGGCACACTCACCCATGTTAGGAAAAGAGACGGGCGCCTTGTCCCTTTCGACCGTGAGAAAATAGTTCATGCTATATTTAAGGCTGCAAGTGCCGTCGGGGGGGAAAATAAAGTCCTTGCGCAGGACCTGGCAGA
>PUNP01000698.1 GCA_003551785.1 Candidatus Brocadiaceae bacterium
ATGGCGCAGGCGAACGGCCCATGCCGGTTCGGCCAATACCATAAGTTCCATCGTATGGTGCTTGATGATTTAGGGCTGGAGGATGTGCCTATGGTTGTGCTCGACCAGACCGAGGATTTCTCCGATCACGTCGAGGCCTTCGGGGCCGATTTCTATAAACGATGCTGGCAGTTCGTGCTGATTGTCGATTTCATGCAAAAAATGCTGCGTGAGCAACGGCCTTATGAGGTTCATGAAGGCGAAACCGACCGCGTTTACCGCCAGTGTCTGCATGAGCTTGCGCAGGTCGCTGAAAACCGGGGAGACCCGTTTGCAAAAGCCGAAGATATCTGCAGCCGAATGGAGGCGGTTAAAATCGATAAATCGCAACCAAGGCCGCTGATCGGTATCGTCGGTGAAATTTACGTCCGTTCCAACCCGCATGCCAATAATTTCCTGGTGCGACGCCTGGAGCAGAGCGGTGCACAAGTTATTCTACCACCGTTCCAGGAATGGCTCAATTACATCGCATGGGACAGGCGTGAAGTAACCTGGGAAAACGCGCAGGTCATCGGTTTCGTGCGTGAATGGCTGACCGAGTTTTTTGCCCGATGGTCGGAGAAAAGGATCGCCAAAATATTCAACGGTACCGTTGAGCATATGCTGAGAGAAGAGCCTATCGCCGCCGTTATTGAACGAGGCAGTCAATACCTTGATCCTTCCGTTAAAGGCGAGGCGGTGTTGAGTATGGGAAGGGCGGTTGAGTATGCCGAACACGGCTTCAATGGAGTTGTCAATGTCGCACCTTTCGGGTGCATGCCCGGCGCAATGGTCAACAGCCTCATCGAAAAATTCCGTAATGAATACGACATCCCTGTTCTGAGGTTAGATTACGACGGATTGCAGCAGTCGAGCGAAGATACCGCACTTGAAGCTTTCGTGCATCAGGCTACTCAAAACATGGATAAAAAACAGACTCCTGAACCGGTCTGATATGATAAACGTAAGTACTCAGTGAACTCCGTGACATCACCACTGACACAGGGCACGGTGTGAGGCCGTAAATATGCTGCGGGGTTCGCTGATCATTGACGATGAAAATTAATAATTAAAATATACAGGTAAAAAAATGACAGGAAAATGTTGGAAGTTTGCAGATGACATTAATACGGATGAAATAATACCGGCCAGGTATTTGAACTCTACTGACCCCGCTGAGCTTGCACCACATTGTATGGAGGATGCCGACCCGGAGTTTACTTCAAAGGCGTCGAGCGGTGATATTATTGCGGCCGGTCGGAATTTCGGCTGCGGTTCCAGCCGCGAGCATGCCCCGCTTTCGCTTAAGGGGTTTGGCATTTCATGTGTAATAGCAGAATCCTTTGCACGTATTTTTTTTCGTAATTGCATAAACACCGGTCTCCCGATAGCTGAATGTCCACAAGCTGTCAAAGAGTCTGACGAGGGAGATATCCTTACGGTCGATTTCAAAGCAGGC
Organism: Candidatus Brocadiaceae bacterium; assembly: GCA_003551785.1. The sequence goes on from PUNP01000698.1 coordinate 1,478, forward strand.
AAGGTCCAAAACGAAACGAAAGGTACGACCTACTCATTCCCGCCTTATCCCGAAGAAATTAGTCGAATAATCGATTCCGGCGGTCTGATGAAATTCTCCAGAGAACTGGTCTGAGCTTGCAAGATGATTTGTATTATTCTGCCTCCGGTAACTTTTTCTGCATGGGAGTCGGCACATATCGCAAGTATTTTCTCATATCCTTTCCGGCTTTTTCAATATTAGGATGCCCGATATATAAGTATATATTGTAACGCAAGGTCAGAAAACTTTTGGACCATGGGATGTGCGGTTCAAACCTCTCAATAGCATCTGCTATCCGCTCCGGGGTGCCTGTCAGTTCCGCGAGGTACAAAAGTGCTCTCTTACGCCATTCATCGCTCACATTAACAGCAAAAGGGGAAGAAAGTAGTTCAAAAAAAAGAGGGGCTAGACTTTCATCCATCGCAATCAGTTCTCCTAAAAGGCCTCTCGCACGATTGAAGATGGGAGATATCCTGGCAGGCGGGTGTTCCTGATACCACAGCAGCGCCTTCATCATATGTGATTTCGCCTTTCTGATTTTTCCATTTCGCAATTTCAGACGAGCAATACACAATGAAGCCTCGGCAGGCATATACTTCTCCAGGTTAGCGGCATACAGCTTAGCTTTATTGTCACCTGCTTCGGCAAGAGCTTCGGTCAGCATTTTCAATTCATTAATCCGTTCAGGCTTCTTTTCTTGCGTATTCCAATACTTTAGTACATTTCCTAAATGCCCGGCATGATAATTTTGGTAGGCGTAAAAACGAGCGATACCCTCATCAGTCAAAATACCGGATACATAACTCAGTCGAAGATGTTGTCGGTTAATCAACATGCGAGTTTCATCCACCCATTCCCAGTCTGCTTCGGACACCTGTATCATAGGGCGGTTCTCTCCGGTCCGTCCCGTTTCACTGATGATCTCCACAAAAGGGGAATCGCGGGTGCCTATACTACGAGCGAGTGCGAACTCCAGTAAGTTACGGTCGTCGGTATTCACAACGATTCCTTCGG
>PUNP01000124.1 GCA_003551785.1 Candidatus Brocadiaceae bacterium
ATATAATTATCCATACTCTTGCTCATTTTAACCTTCCCGTCAACTCCCATAAGCCGGGTAACGCGTCCGAATTTGGGCTGTGGTTCGGGGAAAATATCTCCAAATCGTGAATTAAAAGCCCGGCAAATCTCACGGGAAAATTCTAAATGCTGGGTCTGATCTTCCCCAACTGGAATCACTTCGGATTTGTATAAGAGTATATCAGCAGCCATGAGGATAGGATAAGTAAATAATCCGCAATTTATATTATCTTTATGCTGCCGGCTCTTATCTTTGAATTGCGTCATACGCGACAGTTCACCGTAGGGAGCGCAGGTATTGAGAATCCAAGTCAATTCAGTATGCTGTGAAACGTGGCTCTGGACAAACAGCGTACATTTTTCAGGGTCTAACCCGGCGGCCATATTTACCATTAAAGTCTCCTTTATGGCATCCTGCATTTCGTCAGGATTATAATCGACCGTCATTGCATGCAGATCGACTACACAGAAAATACAATCATAGCTGTCAAGCATTTCGACCCAGTTCCGAATAGCACCGAGATAATTACCGATATGGACTATTCCACTGGGCTGTATTCCGCTAAATACTCTTTTCTTCATATCCTCAATATCCTCACCACTCTGCATCAGCAATTTTATCGGCGACTTTACGCGTGTTTTCCAAACTCGGCACTAAGGCGAAACGCACGTATCCTTCACCGGGATTTAATCCGGATGCGGTCTCATCGCTGATCCAGGTTCCGGGGGTAGTCACGGCAGCAATACCCGGATCAAGCAATTTCGTAGCAAACTCAACACTGGTATATCCTTCCGGAACCCTCTGCCAAATATAAATGGTGGCTTCAGGACTGCAATCCGGCAACCCACAGGCCGATAATGCGCTGACCAGCAGATCCCTTTTTTGCTTGTACTCGAACCGGCTTTTTTCTACATGTTCCTCATCGTTTAATGCAGCGATCGCCGCTTCCTGTACAAAATTAGGTGTCCCGCTGTCGATATTCGTTTTAACTTTTTTAAACGCATCAACGATACGATGATCACCGGCAACCCACCCTATCCTATATCCTGTCATAGCGCTCCTTTTCGACAGGCTTTGGAAAACAACTACACCTTCTCTTTCCACCTCTAACAGGGATATAGGTGGTGTATCTTCATAATATATTTCGCTGTAGGCTTCATCGCTTGCTACAATAATCTCGTTTTCCCGAGCGAAACCAACGATTTTACGCAAGGCATCTTTAGAAGCAACCGCGCCGGTAGGACTGTTGGGATAATTTATCCACATTAATTTAGCTTTACGGGCTACCTTATCCGGAATATCACTTACATTTATCATATACCCGTTTTCTTTCAGGACAGGAACATAATAAGGTGTCCCTTCTGCGAAAAGTGTACCTCTTGTATACGGGGGATAGCCCGGAGTCGGAATAATAACGGCATCACCGGGATTGACAAAAGCTTCGGCAAAATTAAAGACGGCTTCTTTTGATCCGATTGTCGAGGTAATTTCGGTTTCAGGATCGAGTTTCACGTTAAATCGCTTTTGGGTCCATTCAGCAATTTTCGAACGATACCCCGGCATTCCGATATAGCTGGGATAACCGGCGGTTTTATGTTTTTCGACTCCGGTTTTGACCGCTTCACGCACTACGGGTGGCGGTGGTATAGTTGGGTCCCCCACACCAAAGTCAACGGGTTCTATCCCATTCTCTCTTAATTTTTCAACTTGACGGTCAACTTCGGCAAATGCATAGCTGCCAATTGATTGAACTCTTTTAGAGGTAATAATATTCATTTTATTATAAGACCGGTAATATTGGGATGGATAAGATCATTCCGTATAGCAGGCTTTCAAAGCGGATTGAACAATATTATCAACATCAGGAAGAAATGCGTTCTCAAGAATTTCAGACTGAGGAGATATTGCGTCCTCGGACCCCACCCTTTCTATGGGAGCGTCGATATAATCAAAAGCAATCTCTTCAATTTGGGATGCTATCTCAGCGGTATAACTGCCCGTGCGGCAAGCCTGGCTGGCGATCACGCACCGTCCCGTCTTTTTGACAGAATCGACAACAGTATCGATGTCCAGAGGAATGAGGGAACGCAGATCGATTAATTCCGCGTCTATTCCATGCTCATCGGCCAGTATGTCTGCAACATCAGACAGCAGGTCGGCAACGAATCCCCAGGCGACGACAGTAACATCGGCACCTTTCCGTCGTATGGCGGCTTCACCGAAGGGCACAAGATAATCTTCTTCAGGAACTTCGTCTTTCACATTATAAAGGCGCTGAGATTCGATGAAAACGACCGGATCATTATCTCTGATAGCCGTTTTAAGCATCCCTTTTGCATCGTATGGGGTTGAGGGATAGACAACTTTCAATCCCGGTGTATGAGTAGAATGTGACTCCAACGCCTGTGAATGCTGTCCACCGTAGCCTTTACCTGCCCCCGTGGAGGTTCTCAGCACCATAGGCACGTTATTACGACCGCCACTCATATAA
>PUNP01000291.1 GCA_003551785.1 Candidatus Brocadiaceae bacterium
GCTTTGTTGCCCGTGCCGCCGAACCCGACCATCCCTTACGCAAGGCCGTGGAATGGCTGCTGGCCCACGAAGGCTTTCCGTGGCCTTATCCCCAACTCGACGAGTTCGATCACCGGCGCTTTTTGCCTATAGAATCCCTTGGTAAAACTCTGGGGTGTGCGAGTGTAGGGGCTGGGCCGGGTGGGTTTCCTACGCCGGTCTGTTTCTCCCCACACGACTGCGTGCAGCCGTACTGGTGTCTTTCAGGTTCTGCTCAATTCACCGAAGGTGGTTGGAAAAAAGTTCGCAATGGAGCTCCTGTTAAGAGCTCCGAGCTTGTCGCGGAGCGTGCTAAAAATACGTGTGCAGCTCTGTAGGCTGTCGATAGGAATCAGACTTCACAAGAGGGCTATTAATGATATGTAATATTTGTGGTGGTGAGAACTTTGAACCATTCCGCAATAGGGGAAATATCCGCTGCACTGGGTGTGGTTCGATCGAGAGGACCCGGCTTTTGGCGATGTTCTTGGATAAATTTGCAACGTTACGCCCGGGTATGCGAGTGCTACATTTCGCACCTGAAAGGCAATTATTCAAGAAAATAGGAGATATTGTCGGAGAAGGCTACCATGTGCGAGATATCGACGTAGCGCGGTATTCCAAGCTGAAGATTCCCGGGGTTCAGGTTGAGCGCTTCGATTTGTGTAACGATCTGGACTCATTGCCAGCCGACTACTATGACCTAATTATTCACAATCATGTCATGGAACATGTCCCTTGTAATGTGACTGCGGTGCTCTGGCATCTCCATCGTTCACTTAGCGAGAATGGCTTGCATATGTTTTCAGTGCCAATGTCCTCCTATTATGAGGAATCGTTGGCGCCGATGGCGCCGGAGCAGCGCGACGAGAAGTTCAAGCACCCCGAGCATATGCGGATCTTCGGAATGAAAGATCTCCAAAAGACTATTGGGATGATTTTCGATATCGAGGATCAAATTAAAAATACGCCTCGAGATTACTTTGGCGACAAAGCATTAGAGGATAACAATATTCCGGAGTCTCGAAGGAAAAAGTTTGATGGCGCGAGTGTTTTTGTTCTAGGCAAGGGCGACCTTAAGTTGAAATAACCGGGTCACCCTTGAAAACGAACAGAGTCGGGGTTTGTACATGAAGTGCGTGTTGCACATTGGTATGCCGAAGACAGGTTCGACCTCAATACAGCATTATCTCGCGGGGAAGCGGGACAAACTTGCTGAAGCTGGAATTGTTTATCCCAGATCGCCAGGGGGGTGGGTGCATCACGGGATAATGACGTCCGGCATGGTAGAGCCAGGGAAGGAGCCTAGGTATTTGCTCTCGCGCGCTGAGAGCGCGGATCTAAAAGAAATGAAGGATCAATTTTGGGCGGGCGTGCGAGAACAAGTCGATTCGGGTAATGCGTCTTCTATTGTCTTATCATCTGAGTCCCTGTTTCGAAGTTTTCCTGTCGAGAAACTTGAACAGCTAAAAAGCAGGCTCGAAGGTTTTGGGGTCCGAGATATTCGCGTTATTGCGTACGTTCGGCGCCCGTCAGATTATTTTGCGTCCTTGGTAATTCAAAAATGGAAAGCCAGTTCACAGTTCCCGCCACTTAGAGTTCCTCGGTACACGCAAGTACTCACCGCGTATCAGTCCGTGTTTGGGTTTTATAACATGGAGGTCGTAGGGTTTTCAGCTCGTGGGCTGCAAGGGCTGGACGTCGTAGATGATTTTGTAAAGAGGCTAGATGGGAGCGTGGCGTGTGACTTGGCTTTACCTCAGGGGTTGGGAGGGCATCTCGGATGGTATCGCATGCCGCGGAACATTGGATTAAGCGCAGAGTCGGGTGAGTTGCTGAGGCAATGGCGCGCGGCGTTCCATTTATCTGAGGAAGATAGGCATGCGAAGGAATCTGCCGCTTTGAGAAAAATGCTGGAGGGGGCGGAGGAAAAGGTCGGGTGTAAAAAGCCGAAACTGAAGCCGGAGATTCGGGAGTGGTTGGATTATTCATCCCGTGAGGTTCTTTGGTTGAAAGATGAATACGGTGTGGAGTTTGGCGAGTATGACTATTCCAGGGCCGGCGAGTTGGAGGGTGTGGCCGAGCCGGAGGTGGATGCCGTGGATGGATTGTTCGAATATGACAGGTTTAGAGAGCTGGGTATTTTTTGTGCGCTCCACGAAATCGCGGGGTCTCAGCATCCTAAGATTGCAGAGTGGGCGGACAAGCGTCGGAAGGACATATTGGGCGAATGTCGATAAGGGTGGTCGGATTTGGAAGGTTAATGCAGGGATTCTATGGCAAGGCGCTGGTAATAGTCCTTGTTGGTGGGGTGACAGGCGGGGTTAACGCGGATAGGGGGCAGGTGCTCGATCGACTGGATGACCTGATGGCCGAGGTCGTCGAGCAAGGCCCGGAGGCGGAGCTGGACGGCGACCCGGTGTTTACCGGGCGGGACCGTTTCCTGCCGGGCAAGGTGGCCCTGGGGTTTGGCTGGTTGCTGTGGGCAGAAGA
>PUNP01000185.1 GCA_003551785.1 Candidatus Brocadiaceae bacterium
ATTTTCATTTCGGCCCACCGCAAGTATGCACAGCGGGCATTGGGTTACAAATCACTCGGCTACCTGCTGAAGCCTGTTGATCCGGATGAATTGGCTGAGGTGGTGGGAAAGGCCGGGGCGGAGTTGAAAACATGAGATGAATTGTTGATTGTAGATTTATGATTGTTGATTTCCGATGCTGAGAGAAAGAATCTGGAACAAATTCTGCACTTTTCAGGACAGCCTAGAACCAAGGAGATAGTAGATCAGTGAATTACAAAAGCAAACAAGACATAAACAGATGGATGAAGTATTATTTGGTTAAATATGCTTTAAAAAAAATACTGGCTATGACAAATCATAGCACATATTATATAAACCATTAAAAATAAAGATGATGAAAAAGAAATCAATCCAGTTGGCTTTGGCCACATTGCTTATTGGCAGCCTTTGCTTTGGGGCATGCCAGAAAGATGATGACAAGCAGGAAATGTTGACCTTCAAAGGGAATGGGACCTATCAGTATTTAGCCTTCGTACCCGACTTTGACAAGATGGAGATTGAGATCACCGTTGCAATCGAAGGTACCGCCACCCACCTCGACCTCTTTCAGGGTTGGATTACGATGCTCTTCGACTTCATTTTGGTTGATGAGAACCCTGTACCAATGGGATATCTGTCGCACAGCTCCATATTTACCGCAGCTAATGGGGACGAGCTGCACCACGAGGGAGCTGCGGGTCCGCAGGGCCCCATAATGGAATTTAGTGAACCACCCGGTTCCGGGTTCTCCTTGACGGGGATCCCTATTGTGGGAGGCACAGGCCGCTTTGAGAATGCTGTAGGAGAGTTCGTCCTTTTGACCAGCCGCGACCCAGATGACCCAGCCCCGCCCGGGGGAACCTGGGAAATAGACGGCGAGGTCTCAAGCCCTGGTCTTTGAGCCGGAAGGGGTCAAAGAAAACTTAGCTGCAGGCGGGCTATTGGGGTGCTTCCGAAGGAAACGGGAAGCGAACTTACAGGCCCGGCCTCTAGCACCGGACTTGAGATTAACTTGTGGATGTGGTTTGTTGTCGGCTTTCATATTTTTATGGCCGTTGCATATGGTAGCTATCTGTTCAGGCGCCGATAGGCCTAAACTTTTAAAATATTTTTAACCATGAAACATACAATGACCAACAGAATCGGAATTCTTTTTTTCTCCCCGACAGGCACAACGGAAAAAATATGTAAAGCCATAGCATCCGGCATGGGAGCAGAGGATCCGCTGATACTGGATATCACTCATCCGGTTACCCGATCAGAAATTATAGCTAATGCAGATATAGTATTGGATGAGATTGATCATTTGATTGCGGGTGCCCCGGTTTATTGCGGCAAATTACCACTCCAGGCTATAGAATGTCTCAGGGCTTTAAGCGGACACGGAAAAAAAGCTACTGCGGTGGCTGTATATGGAAACCGTGACTATGGAATAGCCCTGCATAATATGTCTGAGATACTTTCTCACAAAGGTTTTTCTGTTATTGCAGCGGGTTTATTTATTGGCCAACATTCCTATTCAGATGTTGTCCCCGTTGCGATTGATCGCCCCGATGAATCAGATATCGAAAAGGCACGAGAGTTAGGAACACAAATAATACGAGCTTCAGGGCCTTTGAATATTGAGGATATTCCAATTCAATGGGACAAGCATTCAAAATCAAAAAAATATACTGCTCTTAAGCCTACATACAGAGAAAAAAGGTGTATAAAATGCGGAAGGTGTGCTGAGATTTGTCCCACGGGCATACTTTCATCAAAAACAGGAACGCATATCAATCGCTATGTGAAGAAAAACTGCATAGGGTGTATGGCCTGTGTCAAAAATTGCGAATCTGAGGCAAGGATCACAAAGGCGAATCTGATAGTTCATATTGTGATGAAAAGTGTTCTTGGGCAGGCATCCAGGGAGCGCAAAGAGCCATTTGTGGTTATGTGAAAAAAAGTTGTTTGAGAGAATGATATCTCGCTCAAAAAAAATGGGACGGGAAAATGTAAGCTTCTAATACGGGGAAAAAATTATAATACCATGAAACACCCATGTTGAAAATCCCGACCATTCGGGAACAGGATTTTTGACACACAGGGGGATGATTATTCAACCTGAGGTTGGAAGTTGGGGGTTTGAGGTTAGAAAATCTAACATCCAACATCTAACCTCTAACATCAGTTCCTGATCTTGGGTAAATCTACAAGGCACAGAATATCAAATATTTACAAAACAATAAACAGATGAAAACCATTGCAATTAAAATCACGGGAAAGGTTTCTCCAGGCCGGGAAAATCTGCAGGTGCTTATTATTTTCAACACACCGCTGATCTCAAGACCCGGAGCCATTAAAAAACTTGGCTCAACAAAAGCTGATGGCACCTTCTCCGGTATGATAAGGCAAAACATATTGCGGTTAATGCCTGTACCTCAAAGAATATCCGGTACCATCATTGTAATAGACACTCAAGGTAAAGAGATATACAAGAGAGTGAATCA
>PUNP01000692.1 GCA_003551785.1 Candidatus Brocadiaceae bacterium
AACATAAACAATGGATGGGCGAACTTTGCCCTGCAGGAGCTGCCTGAGAGTATAGTATTTTTCATCTTCGTTGGTCTGCTTCAAGACCTTGTACACCAGATTATCACGGTTAACAGTGGATTTAAAAACCTCCATTTCTATGCCTAATTTCTCTCGGAAATATGATTTAATATCATCTATTACCTGGGGCTTTGCGGTTGCTGTAAAGCAGGATACAGGGATACTTTCCGAAAGGTTTTTGCGTTCCTGTAATGACTTGATGAAATCTCCTATATACAGATAATCCACGCGGAAATCCTGTCCCCAGGCGGAAAAACAATGGGCTTCATCTATAACAAATCGGACCACTTTCCTGCCCGTCAGCAGGCGTTCGGTTGTTCGGGACCTCAGTGCTTCCGGGGATATATATAAAAGGGAAGCCGAACCGTCGCGAACTCTCCTTACGGACTGCGAGCGTTCGACAGGGTCCAGAAGGCCGTTGATTGTCACCGCATCGGTTATGCCCGATTTTTCCAGGTTATCGACCTGATCTTTCATCAACGATTGCAAAGGTGATATGACGACGGTCAGGCCTTTGACGTTTTCCCCGCTCATAAGTGCCGGGATCTGGAAGGTCAGCGACTTCCCGCCTCCTGTCGGAAAAACCGCCAGGAGAGATTTGTTATTGATGGCAGCTTTTACGGCATTTTCCTGAAGCGGTTTCCCGTCGAAAATCTTGAAGGAATCGAAACCGAAATATCTTTTCAGTCCCCGCCGTGCATCCAGTTTTTGATTGCAGTAGCTGCACCCTTTGAGGCAAGGTCGGTTTCTGAGAATATCCATTGCCTGTTCCACTTCCGGATAGTTCTTTAAAACCCAGGGCGGCGTAATGGAAAAACGATCGTTCACATCGATTACGGCAAGTGAAAAAGCGAGGGCGATTGGATGTTCGGCAGCCAGCCTCGCGACATCGGCATTTTCACAGATCATCGAATTAAAATGACTTCTGACGATCGTTACAGGATCGACTGAGGGGGTATCGTAACCCATGTACCTGAAAAAGGCGCCAAATTCTTTTTCTCCGCTTAGAAGGAGGGAAAAGATGCTTTTCAGAGAGTCGTCCAGAGCCCGGAAGGCCTCAATTTCGTCAAAAAAAAGCTCTTTGCTTTTTATGGCGTCCGTCAAGGGATTGTTCAGTTCACCGGTTTGAAGTTTTTCATCCTTGACAAGAGCATGGTACGGTTTGCGGGGAAAGAGCAAAGCCGAAAGATACAGGGTATCAATCACATTTTCTGTAGCTATCTCGGCTTCTCTGAAGCCGGCTTCCAGGTATCTCAGATCGTGCCTGATTATGTTGTGGCCGCATAAAAAATCCGCATCCCGGATAAACGCAAGGAAATTCTTTAGCGATCGGGAGTGGAATGTGCTCCCGGAGCCCCCAACGGCACCCAGGTCCAGGATAGCCTCGTTATCCGGCTGGACTTCCAGATCGATAAAGACGATGGATTTCATTATCCGGTGGCTCCCTGCCAATTTTCCTGTTAGCGGCTTTCAACGCTTCTCTTTTCCCACGGCTGATGCAATGGCCTCGAGATACGCTTTTTGCGGTTTCAAATGCCGCCGGCCACTTCCACTTTTCTTAGAGTATTATACCTCTCATAACAGGTAGCGCATAGTTTGGGGGCAGATTTAGTCCTTATTTTAAACAGGCGCGTTTATGAAAATGGCTCACAACGGTTCAAGATGGGGGCTGATTCCAGCTGCTTGAGGCTTTTCACAACGGCATGCGGGGCGAGGGGGTTGGCAGACCGGGACAGACTGACAAAAACAATGATATCATTCGTGACGGGATTGCCAATTGGGTTTTGTCCATCTTTCCACGGAGATCCCGTTGCCACCCACTCCAGGCGCACCGGGAACCTGGACTTCCATCAAAGCTTTATCGTAATAGACCGTTGTGTTGCCGGACATTTTCATGCTGTTGGCGACAACCGAGCCACGCAACGGAGAACTGCCGGTTAGTTCTACATGTGTATGTGGCGCGTAAACAACCATATTGGCCGGTGCATTTCCGGTCAACCAAATTTCCCCCTGGTCTGAAGCAGAGTAGGTCGCGACATTCCTGGGCTTTCCTCCCGGATTTATCCTCGAACTGTTCCCTACGTGAAAGTTGCCGTTTTCAGGCCCCAGATATATCTGTAATGTTGAATTTTCCGTTAAAACAATCTCGGTATCGCCGGTCATGGAAAAATTTCCTGTAAAGTGCAACCTGACATCACCATCAATGGTTAATATACCATCACTTGTCATTTCAAAATTGTTAAATCTGTAGTCTCCGGAATTGATGGTCGCCTCACGAGGCCAGTCGTTGATAGAAAAGTTTTCGTTTAAATCAGTCTGGAAATTGCCGTCTATTCCGAAAGTCGTGTAATTCATATCCGGGATGTCGACTTCATGGAAATCGTGATGTTCATGGTCCAATATATCGCCGGTTATAAAATTGTCCTGATTTCCCCAGGGATCATGTTGCT
>PUNP01000936.1 GCA_003551785.1 Candidatus Brocadiaceae bacterium
GATGACCGCGAATACGGCGTTCTGCTGAACCGGTGGTTACCCGTCATGAAAGAACTTGATTCACAGCTCGGCATTTTCGCTTATTACCAGTTGGTTTTTCATGATGAAACCGGTGAAACTGACCGCTCCCGCTTTCTTTATCATCCTGAACCGTCCCTGGTCGAAAGTGAGATCAGGCAATTCTGTAATAAAAAGATGAAGGTCTTCTACGATTGCTCTCCCCCTTACCCGGGATTCTGGCCTGATGGACGTTTTTACGCCTACCTGGCCCCGTTGCTTTGGGAGCCGAATGTGGATGTACAGGCCGTTATCGATGATTATTATCAAGCGACTCTCGGAGACCTCGCTTGTGATGTGAAAAAATCACTTAACTCACTCGCTTCACACCTCAAGGACCGCAATAATCCCGGCATACCGAGTAACTCCGCCGAAGCGGCACGCAAAGTTTTTTCTGCTGTACCCGGCCGCCGGGGAAAACGCTATCTGCTCTGGCTCGAGTACGTCTTATTGGCCGATAAAGTGCGAAAAGCTAAAGTATCACGTGACCTTGCCAGAGCTTCGGAGTTGGAGACGAAAGTAATACAATTTTTTGAAAAAAACAGCGATATGCTAAAAAGCCATGTCAACATAAAATGGATGAAGCGACATGCTCTCACCGCTAAGAAATACCTGGACTTTTACCGGCAGGAAAAATAAAGGCCGTCTGTGCTGCTCCCCTCGATGTCTTTACCTGTATACGATGAAATTACGGTGAGGATTGTTTAATATAGCGAGCTTACAGGATTCGCTGAATTTACCTTTTTCTCGGGATAACAAATCATGATAGAAGAGAATGTGAAGCTTTCGATTGGAAATTTAAATAAGGATCAGGCGGCCCTTATCAGGGAAGAGTTATCATTGCTTACGGCGGAGAATCGCCCCGAAACACGTTTACTCACCACCGTTGACCTGCGACTCTGGGCCCTTTCGGGTCTCGGGCCGCTGCCTGAAGCATTTCCTTCCGGCGCCCTTCGCATTGAAGCATCATCGTCCGAGAAACCGGTTGCCTTTGAGGCCCGCTGTGCCTGGGAACTGTCCGTACAGTCGTTTCAGATTATACGGGCCGGGGAAAACATATTTTGGATCGCAGGCGGCGGGCCGGAGGGCGTTCTTTATGGTTTTTACGCCTTTCTCAAACGTGCTACAGGTGTCCGATGGTATTCACCGGCCGAAGAAGATAAGGTTTTTTCTGAGCCGCATAGTGATATTGAAACCCTTTCCCGACCATCCTTACCCTATCGTGGGCTGGGCGTATCCGGTACGTTATTCAAGAATAGCCATGCGTTTGTTATGGATACCATCCGGTGGATGGCCCGCAATCAGCTTAACCTGCTCAATCTCAACGCCGCCGAGTGGGTTGGAAATCCGATGCGCCGACAGATCACCAATGAGACCAAGCGGTGTGGTATTCGCATTGCGGCCGGCAGGCATGCAATATCATACTTTCTTCCGAATGAAAAGCTTTCCGAGTGCCCGGAACTGTTCGGACTCCGCGACGGCAAGCGCTGCCTTACCGCCCCGGTTTTTTCTCCTGATGTGCGTGGAGGTAGAACCAGGTCGCGGCCGATTCAACCGTGCTATTCAAATCCGGAAACAAGGGAATATTTTGCTGAAGCCGTGGCGGATTTTCTCGACAGACATCCCGAAGTGGATATCTTTTCACTTTGGCCCAAAGACGGCAGCAATAACTGGTGTCAGTGTCCTCAATGCCTTGAAACAACGCCCTATGAGATGCTCTATACATTGGCACTTGATATCCTGGAACTTAATTCCACAGAGGTGGTCGAGGTACTGTGCTACGCCAATACCCTGAATCCCCCGCGCCGCAAGCTTCCGGCCAGCGACCGCACCTACACGCTTTTCTGTCCTTACTTGCGCAGGCATGAACGTCGCTTTTTCGACCCGGATTTTGCCCCCTCCAGCCTGACAGTCGGGACAAATTATCCAGCCCCCGAGCCGAGCAACCCATCCGATGATCGAGAATACGGCGTTCTGCTTGACCGATGGCTGCCCCACCTGAAAGCTGCTGGATCGCAATTGGGTGTTTTTGCATATTATCAATTGGTATTTCACGATGAAACCGGCGCCAGTGACCGTTCTCGCTTTTTATACCATCCGGAGCCGGAACTTGTTGAAGCAGAGATAGAACATTACTGGGAAAATGGCATGAAAGTTTTCCAAGACTGCTCCCCTCCTTTCCCGGGTTACTGGCCGGACGCACGTTTTTATGCTTATCTCCCTTCACTTCTCTGGAAGCCTGACCTGAATACGGAGCCGGTAATAAAAGAATACTATCATGCTGCGCTGGGAGGCAAAGCCCAACAGGTAATCGAGATACTGAACACTCTTGCCGCATGCATTAAGGACAGAGATAACCCGGGGATCTCCGGGGATATCGAAAAGAGAGCGAGAACAATCCTGTCGGAGGTACCGGGTAAACGCGGCAGCCGATACTTACTCTGGC
>PUNP01000935.1 GCA_003551785.1 Candidatus Brocadiaceae bacterium
CTCATTGCCATATCCGGCTGGCTCGTATGGAGGGAAAAGGGATTGAGGGGCGCACGGATGGCCTTTGTTTTTTTCTTCAGTCAACTGATCCTTAACGCGCTGTGGACCTGGCTTTTTTTTGCGTGGCAAATGGGTGCTCTGGCTTTCTTGGAAATCATCGTTTTATGGCTGCTTATCGTTGCTACCGTGATTTCATTCTGGCGTATAAAACCGTTTGCGGGGATATTGCTCCTTCCTTATCTTTGTTGGGTGAGTTTTGCAGCGGCCCTGGCATTTTCAGCATGGCGATTGAATCCTATGCTGCTGTAAGCTAAGCATATAGTTTTCGGTCATAAAACACGTGAAAAAAAAGTATTGATTGAGAATGTGTCGAAGGGGGAATTTGAACAACTGTTGCAAAAGGTCAGGGAGACGGTTATGCTCGAAAAAGAAGAATTCGATGAGTTTTTCGAAGGTTTTCTGCAAGGTCGGTAAACACTTCAACTCAAAACATTTTTCTGGTTGAATATCATAGGGGCGTGAAAATGCAATATGCGGAAGCACAAATAGGGCGGATTTTTGTGATAAGGCTGGAGGACGGGGAAAAGCTGCCCAATAAGCTTGAAGAGTTTGCCCAGGAAAAAGGAGTTGAAAGCGGTATGTGTCTTCTGATAGGGGGTGTGCGCTCTGAGGGGGGATGTTAACCGGTCCCCGGGATCAGGATGCGAGGCCGATCAGACCCATCATAAATCAACTGACAGGAGTCCATGAAATACTCGGCGCAGGCACTATTTTCCCGGACGAAAACGGGAGTCCGAAACTGCATATGCATGCCGCTGCTGGTCGGGAAGGAAAAACTACAAGCGGCTGCATACGCCCAGGCATTGAGATATGGAAAGTTGGCGAGGTTATCCTGCTGGAACTGATAAACGGCAGGGGATGCCGGGAAAAAGATGAGAAAATGGGGTTTGAACTGTTAAACATAGCCTGAATTTCGCGGATAATCCAGAGTGCAGAATGCAGGACGAAGCTCATCTGCGTTGAGAAAGGATTAAGGTGTTGCTGGGGAAGTTGAAAAGGAAATGAGTCAGCTTTTCCTGCAACGGTTTAATAGGTAAATTTAGAAGACGATTATGTCTGGATAACATCAAATGGCCGATTCGCAAACGATCAATCAGTATGAGCAAAGCGCTGACAAATGCATACCAGATCGCTTGTATGACATTATCAAAACTTTTTTCCTGAAAAATGCTCAGACAATTGACATAGGGTGTGGTTCAGGCCGAGACATTACTTTTCTTGACCAGCAAGGCTATAAAGTCGAAGGACTGGATGCAACAGGTAGCTTTGTCACTCATTGTAGAAGCCGGTTCCCGGATAAAACCATTCACCATGATTCTCTGCCTCACCTTAAAACTATTAAGTGAGCCTGTTGCACAATTCCCAATGCGCGTCACATAGCCAATGAAACGGTGGTCATCTGGGCGGTTGCACCATTCTTGTTTTTTGTACTATAATCTTTGAGGGTAAGTCGAGTTATTCAGTATACGGGATTATGACACGGGATACAATTTCCACTCTTTCAATCGGGACCAGATGTACCTGATGCCGCCCTCGGTAAGCGATTGGCTAGCGAAGGATCATCTGGCCTGGTTTGTGATTGACGCAGTCGAGCAGATAGATTTGGAGCCGTTTTATGAAAGTTATCGCAGCGACGGTATGGGTAACACGGCTTTCCATCCGGAGATGATGGTAGCGCTTTTGATATATGCATATTGCACCGGCGAGCGATCAAGCAAACGCAAGGTAGACATTCTTAAAGTTCTATATGTCATAAGAGTTTTTCGATTAGACCGCAGGAAACATTTAAAACCGTAAAGGAGAGATGATCATGGTGGATCGATTTTCACTGTCCGGACAGGTTGCTATAGTAAGCGGAGCAAGCAGAGGGATAGGACAAGCCATAGCTGCTGGACTTGCCGAAGCGGGGGCCAATATCGCAGGGGTTGCCCGAAGCAGTATGGATGAAACTAAAAGTGAGGTTAAGGCCTGCGGTGCCGAATTCCTGGCTTTGAATGAGGATTTGACCGACTTGGGGACAATATCCGGAGTCGTAGAATCGGCTGCTTCAAAATTCGGCAAGGTTAACATTCTGGTCAATGCCGCCGGGACCACCAGCAGGCAACCTGCAATAGATTTTCAGAAGCACAGCTGGGATGAAGTTATTGACCTTAATCTTAACGCCCCTTTTTTACTTTCGCAGTCCGTGGCAAGGCAATTTATGGACCAGGGCAGCGGTGGGAAAATAATTAACATCGCCTCAATGTTATCCTTTCAGGGGGGAATTGGGGTATCGGCCTACACATCCAGCAAAAGTGCAATTGCCGGTCTTACAAAGGCGTTATGCAACGAATGGGCCGGGCATAGTATAAATGTTAACGCCATTGCCCCCGGCTATATTGCAACACAACTGACAAAACCAATAACTGAGGATAAGGAGAGAAACAGAGCGATACTTGAA
>PUNP01000895.1 GCA_003551785.1 Candidatus Brocadiaceae bacterium
CGCCAGGCGGAATTGGGATAGATGGAAGTCACCACTTCCATACAGCCGGTCGAAGATGTAGTGACCACATAAGAGTCGTCCTGCTGGGCGGCCAGTAAGGCCTGGCGTAAAGCTATAGGCCCGCCGCATCCCGGACACGCGGCATGTCCGCCGCTTAACAATTCGGGCATATTGCTGAGTTCTTTAAGGTTTGTAGTCGACATATTTGATTCTCCTATATTAGTTTTTTGATTTCTCGAACCGCTAATAAATAGCGAGCGCTGGTTATATTTCTATTCTCGCAGCCCGACGTAGCGAACGTCCGGCTCGGCTTTACCCTGCTTTTTCACGTCGGCAAGCTGCCTGAATACATCTTTAACATCGTTCAAGGGCATATCTCTGCCGCCCAGGCCGTAAATAAAATCGACCATCGGCTTATCACTGCCATAGACCGCTGAGCGGACTTCATGGTACAGCGGACCACCGAGCCCGAACGAAATGGCTCTGTCAAGCACACCGACAGTCGGTATATCGGCCAGTACGGCAGCGATTTCCACCGCCGGGAACGGACGGAAGCATCGTATTTTGAGCACACCCGCGGCAATCCCTTCCTCTTCCCTTAACTGGTCTGCAGCCTCTTTAGCGGTACCGGTAGTCGAACCAAGCCCTACCAAAACCACTTCGGCGTCATCACAGCGATAAGGGTCAAGCATACCGTACGTACGCCCCGTAAGTTCTCCGTATTCACGCCCGACATCAACGATGACATCGCGGGCGTTCTCCATTGCATCAACCTGCTGTTTTTTATATTCAAAATAATAATTCTGCAATGCCAGTGGGCCGAACGTGCGCGGGTTCTCTACATCCAGTAATGAATATTCACGGTTAAACTCCCCGAGGAACTTGCGGGCCGTATCATCATCATTAACTTCCAGCGCTTCAATCGTATGGCTTAGTATAAACCCGTCAAGCGCCGCCATAACCGGCAGCATCACATCGGGATGTTCACCAATCCGCAGGGCTTGCAGGACGTTATCATACGCTTCCTGCGCATTTTCAGCATAAAGCTGAATCCATCCGCTGTCCCTGGCACCCATTGAATCGCTATGGTCGCAATGGATGTTAATCGGCGAACTAAGCGCTCTGTTGACAACGGGCATAACGATAGGACATCGGCTGCCCGAAGCCACAAATAAGATTTCCCACATCAGTGCAAGGCCGGCCGATGAGGTGGCTGTACAGCATCGCGCCCCCGCCAGAGATGCGCCTACTACGGCGCTCATCGCACTATGTTCACTTTCAACTTGCACAAATTCAGTATCAACTTCTCCATCAGCCACATATTCGGCAAATTGGTGCATCAGCTCCGTCTGCGGCGTGATCGGGTAGGCCGCCACCACATCGGGATTAATTTGCCTCAAAGCATAAGCGGCTGCATCATTGCCGGTTTTAGCTACTCGTTCGGCCATAATAGTTATATCCTCGTAAATTTAATATCATTGATTTGCAAAAAAGTATACATCACAGGTTCCTGAGTTTAACCGCGGGACTGGGGCTGTTCGGCCTTTTCCTCCGCCTCGGTAACATCGCTGTCCAGTTTCATTTCAATACAATCCTTCGGACACTCCACCGCGCATATCCCGCATCCTTTGCAATACTGGTAATCGGTACCTGTTTTTTTACTGTCCTCTACCGCAATAGCGCTGTCGGGACAATACGCCCAGCACATCATACAATGTATGCAGTCATCGTAATTTGTCAGCGGCGCATACGTTCGCCAGGAACCCGTATTGAGTTTGGAAGTCGAGCCCGCTTCGGTAGCCGTCCCCATCATCATTTCATTTTTAGTCATCAATTTTTTGCGCATGATTCGCTTTTCACCTCCTCGCTAGCTCTTCTCACTGCATTAATATTACCCTGGAGCATCCCCTCACTCAGCTTGGCGCCGAATTTCTTATGGATGCTCTTCTCAATCTGATCGACTTCTGCGGCACCGGTTACTGAAAGCAGAGCACCGATCATAACAGTATTAGGTATGGGCCGTCCGATCTCATCCAGCGCTATGCCGGTCGCATCAATAGCGTAAACAGTCCTTCCCTCGAGTCCTAGTTCTTTTCTGATATCTTGCGGCGAACGCTTCGTATTGACCAGCAAAACACCGTCGTCGGTAAGCCCTTCCTCAACATCTTCACTGACAAGCAAGGTCTCATCGAGAACGACAATGACATTGGGGAAATAGATTGCGTCATGGACTCTGATAGGATTATCGCTTATACGGGTATAAGCCTTGATGGGAGCACCTTCACGTTCTGCGCCGTATTCCGGAGCGGCCTGGGCGTTTTTCCCAGCGGCCACAGCGACTTCGGCCACCATACCGGCGGCGGTCTTGGCACCCTGCCCGCCGCGACCGTGCCACCTTATCTGGATAGCTTCATTCTTTGCCATATGATAAATTCTCCATAACTTCATAAGTAGTTAAAATGTACAACCGTTCAAACTGAGCAGTATTATTACATATAATAAGGTAAGATGTCAAGTGAGGGTTTTTCGAGGAATTTGCGCTGTAAGTTTTTTTGCGTATCGGCAATCCCGGGATTCCCTTAAATTTTCCCGCCTGCAACATTTTCGGAGGCGCAAATTCCATAATTTCCCTCCGGAAAGGATATGAACGGGTAAATGGGTAATGAAAAGCCCCCCCCCTGTTAAAGGGGCTTAGCCCGCATTTCTCACAAAGCAACGACACATATTAGCAAAGGGATCAAATGGTGTCACCAATTCAAATGGGATCAAATGGTGTCACCAATTCAGAATAAAGGTATTGTGTGCAAATATGCAATGAATGACTTAGTTAGCTTATGTGGGGCTTCCCCGGTGATTGTGGCTGTCTAAAGTGTTTTATTACATAAAGCATTTCCCTGCCTGCGTCTTAAAAGCGTTTTCCAGGGGGTGTTTTCAGGTTCTAATGTTTTTTTGGAGAAATGTTTATGTCAAGAGCGAGCAGATATATGTCTTGTCTATTCCGATTATTAACAAATTTTGACCCTACGTGGGGCAGTAGTGATATTGTATTGGGGATTTTCTAATTTTTGCACAAGTTTAATTGAGATGTATGACAATGAAAAAAAGTGAAAGTGATGGTGATGGGAAGAGCGAATTGAGTGTTCAGAACAACTGCGCCGACAGGCGTCACCATCGGGACCTTAGTCCCCGAATTGGCATAAACTCATATATCACTGGTCACCGGCTTAGAAATTGTACCCCCCCTTGCATTTGCATCTCTTTCACTTCTCTGCTAATATATATTTTTATTTCCATCTAATAATATATAATAAATCGAGCACCGATGAAAATATATTCAGAGCTTCGCGAAAAGGTTCTTCAGCACCTATTGGACTCGGGATGCGGATATGAAGAGCCGGTTAGAGAGGTTGACCTTGCTGAACATTTCGAGGTCAGCATGACGCCCGTGCGCGAGGTGCTGAATGATCTGGAACAGAGCGGCTTTGTCGTTAGGATAAAGCGAAAAGGCACTTTCCTTAAATCGTTTTCTGTTAAAGAAATTAGTGAGCTGTACGATTTAAGGAGCGTTCTTGAGGGATTGGCCGCCCGCCTTCTTGTCGAGGTGGTCACTGATGAGATAATTGATCAGCTTCAGGAACTTGCCGATAAATATGTGATGGAAGAGCCGAATAGAATACGCAAGGTTCTGGCGAAGATAGATTACAGGTTCCATTCCCTGCTCGTGGATTCTTGCAAAAATGATCGGCTGGTAAAAATAGTCAAGGATTCACACCTGATAGTAAAAATATTGAAAACGTCAAGCGGGAATAAATATTTAGCAAAATCCGCATTGAAAAATCCTTTTTCCCATTCCAATATTGTGGAAGCAATCGGTAGCGGCGATGCTGACACGGCGGAGAACGTTACCCGAAAACATGTTGAATGGGCTAAAGACCGTGTCGTGAAGGTAATGATTGCAGAAGGTTCTGAGAAATTAAAACTATGTAAATAGGAGAGTCAAAAATGTACAAACTCGGTGTCATTGGTTTAAGTCCGGGAAACGGTCATCCTTATTCCTGGGCGGCGATATTTAACGGTTTCGACGGTGAAGAGATGGGAAAGTGCCCCTTTCCCGTCATACCTGAATACCTGAATAAACAGGATCCTCAAACGATGTGCATTCCGGAAGCCCGGGTGACGCATATCTGGACGCAGGATAAGCAGATATCAGAGGACGTAGCCAATGCTTCCCTGATTGACAATATCGTTGATGATCCCGAAGATATGATCGGTGAAGTGGATGCCGTTCTTTTAGCTCGTGACGACGGACAGAATCATCTCGAAATGTCCCGCCCATTCATCGAAGCGGATGTGCCCATCCTGATCGATAAACCGCTCACCGATAACCACAACGACCTTATCGAGTTCGTCAAATATTACAAGGCTGGGAAAACCATAATGTCGTGTTCCAGCCAGAGGTATGCGCAAAGCATCAATGAACTTAAGCAGAATCAGGAATGCGGAAAGATTATCAATGCTGTGGCCGTTTCCCCGAAATTGTGGAGAACATATGGAATCCACAAAGTTGAAGCCGTCTATGCGGTCATGGGCGGTAATATCGAGTCGGTGCAGAATGTCGGAGAAGACGGACAAGAAATTGTTGTTATCAAATACCCCGACGGCAGGAGCGCCGTGGTCGAAACGTTGAGGGACGTAAAGCAGGGATCGACAACTTTTTACGGTGAGAACCAGGCGGTGACAGTCAGTGATCCCGATTCCTTTAACCAGTTCAAATCGATGCTTGAGCATTTTGTAGGGATGCTCAAAACCGGTCAGCCGCCGTTTGACTGGCGGGAAACCGTTGAAACGGCTAAAGTCATCATCGCCGCACGTGTTTCGCTGGCAGAAAGCGGAAGGATAGTAAAATTGGAGGAGATTCAGGTATGAATGTCATGAAACTTTTCAGTCTGGAAGGCAAAACAGCAGTGGTTACCGGCGGGGCCGGGAAATATGGCGCATGCATTTCCGAGGGACTCGCTGAGGCGGGCGCTAAAGTTGTCATCGCGTCCCGAAATGTGGATAATTGCCGAAAAAAAGCACAAGAGTACCAGTCGGCGAGACTGGATGCTGTCGGTGAAAGCTTGGATATCGCTGACGAGGAGTCCATAATACAGCTTAGAGAGACGATAAAAAAGAAATACGGCGGTACCGACATTCTCATCAATAACGCGGTGGCCAGGCCGAGTGGAGACGACATGTCTGATCGTGAAATGTGGGCCGAAGCGATGCGTATCAATGCGGTCGGGCTCTATACCTGCACGCGGGTTTTTGTTGAAGAGATGGAAGACAGGAATGCCGGTAATATCATCAATATTTCTTCAATGTACGGGATGGTTGCCCAATACCCTCCCATGTATGAGGGCACCGGGTTAGCCCCGTCCAAAACCGGCATTTACGCCTTCCACAAAGCGGGGATGATCAACTTCACCCGCTTTCTTGCTGCGACTTACGCGCCCGGCAACATCAGGGTGAACTGCATCAGCCCCGGCGGATTCCATGGCAAAGAGGGGACACACGATGAGCAATTCCTTGAAAATTACAATAAAAGAGTGCCGCTGGGGCGGATGGCGTATGAGGATGATATAAAGGGCGCTGTGGTCTATCTGGCGTCCGAGGCATCCGCCTACGTCACCGGCCATAATCTGGTTGTTGATGGTGGTTATACTATCTGGTAAGGTTGAATACAATATTACATATCTATATCTACGATACGTAAAGTTGACTGTCCCTGCTCCGGAATCCATTGAACGTTTTTTTAATTAAAGAAGTTTAATCGGCAGCCGAGAAAAAACTGAGGATAAAAATGCATTTACCACAAAACTGGACTTTTGATTCGGACGATCAAGCAGCCGCTTTGAAGCTCCAGGAACACATGCCGGATCGCGTCTTTGATGCCCACGCCCATCTGTGCCGCATTTCTGAAAAAAAAGGGAAACTTAATGGTGTATGGTCTGAGGCGGGGTCGGATATCGGGGTGGCGCAATGGCGCAGCCGCCTCGCACAGCAGGTGGGCAGCAAACGATTGCAGGGCGGGCTGCTGATCCCGAGTCCGAACGATATCGGAAGAACGAAGGCAGATATTGACCGGGCCAACAGCTATGTTTTCGAGCAAATTGACGGTCAAAGTGAGCTTAAAGGGCTTGCGCTGGTGGGCCCTATGATGGAACCGGACGACTATCGTATGCATTTGGAGAATCCTCAATTTGCCGGTTTCAAGCCCTATCACGTTTTCAGCCCGAAAAAGCCCACCTTTGAGGCTCCTTTATCGAGTTACCTGCCTGAGTGGGCATGGGAGATGGCCCACGATTACGGCCTGGTGATCACCTTGCATATGGTGCGTAAAGCGGCGTTGTCCGATCCAGATAATCTCCGGGAAATCACCGACTGCTGCCACCGCTATCCCGGAGCCCGTCTCATCCTTGCCCACGGCGCACGCGGTTTTCATGCGCCGAATACCGTGGAAGGCATCTCTAAAATTGCCGAACTGGACAACGTCTGGTTCGACACCTCCGCCATCTGTGAGGAAGCTCCTCTGACGGCCATTTTAAGACAGTTCGGGCCTGGGCGGCTGCTTTGGGGGACGGATTTTCCGGTGAATCAGATTCGGGGGCGCTGCGTCACTCTCGGTGACGGATTCGCCTGGCTGCAGCCCGACACGGTCAAATGGGACAGACTGTCGCCGCCGGCCAAGCCTCTGCCCGTCGGTCTGGAATCGATCAGGGCCTTGCATGCTGCCGCCGATAATTTGGGACTCAATCCCGGAGACATGCAGGATATTTATGCGGATAACGCCCGTAGATTGCTGGGATTGATACCGAAACAAAAAACGGAAAACACAACACAGAAGCTTTACATTGAAGCGAAGAAGCGCATCCCCGGCGGCACACAGCTTCTCAGTAAAAGGCCGGAACTGATGGCCCCGGGGCAATGGCCGGCGTACTTCCGGGAAGCACGCGGGTGTGAAGTAACGGATATTGATGGAAGGCGTTATCTCGACATGTCAATGAACGGTATCGGCTCATGCCTGCTGGGGTACAGGGACCCCGATGTGACGAGGGCTGTACGGAGACGATTGGAGCTGGGTGCTATGTCTACTCTTAACCCCCCGGAAGAGGTTGAACTGGCCGACCTTCTGTGCAGCATCCACCCATGGGCCACGCAGGCGCGTTTTGCCCGGTGCGGAGGTGAAGCATGTGCTGTGGCCGTGCGCATCGCCCGCGCCACCACCGACCGATCCGTGGTGGCTGTCTGCGGATACAGCGGCTGGCACGACTGGTATCTGGCGGCGAACCTGGGAGAAAGTGATGCTTTGCGCGGACATCTTCTGCCGGGGCTTTCCCCCCTTGGAGTGCCTCGGGAACTGCGCGGTACAACGGTTACTTTTTCTTACAACGACAGCGATGCGTTCCAGGAAATACTTGATTCCTGCGGTGACAGGCTGGCTGCGGTTATTATGGAGCCTTGCCGATCAACCAATCCCGAGCCGGGTTTTCTTGAATCCGTCCGTGACGGCGCCCACAGGGCGGGTGCTCTGTTGATTTTCGACGAAATAACGATCGGCTGGCGGCTCTGCTATGGGGGAGCGCACTTGAAATTCGGGGTCTTGCCCGACATGGCGGTCTTCGCCAAAGCGCTGGGCAACGGTCACCCGATGGCTGCCGTCATCGGTACGAACGAAGCGATGTCAGGCGCCCAAGATTCGTTCATCAGCAGCACCTACTGGACGGAAAGTGTGGGGCCGGTGGCTGCGCTGGCAACTCTGCATAAAATGCGTGAGACGAATGTGCCACGCCGCGTTGCCGACGCAGGATCAAAGGTCATGGCATTATGGCGGGAGCACGGAGAAAATCACGGTATTCCGATCGTTACGGAGGGCTACCCCTGCCTCCCCCAATTTCGGTTCGATCACCAACACTCAAAAGCTCTTTCTACACTATACACCCAGATGATGCTTGAGAGGGGGTACCTGGCCGGATCGAAATTTTATGCGACTTTGGCCCATACGGAAAATGTTATCGAGCGTTATGGAGAGGCCATCAATGAGGTTTTTGGCGAAATATCCGCCGTTCTGGCCGGAGGAGACGACCCGGCCGTACATCTAAGCGGTCCCGTCGCCCAAAACGGCTTTTCACGCCTGACGGATTAGTATCGTAACTGATATACGAAAAAAAACTGAGTGAGCAAATATTTTTAAAAGGAATATCATAATGAATAAAAATCAGAGTGAAATAATCAGGTCAGAAGTTATTTGTAAGCAGCCCGGCCGGTACATCGGCTGGCCCACTGCCGATATAACACCTGAAGGAGAGTTGCTCGTGGTCTTTTCAGGCGATCGCGACGCTCATGTTGACCCTTTCGGCAAGACCATGCTGGTGCGCTCCGGCGACGGAGGAAGGAGCTGGAGCGGTGCGGAGCTGATCAATGACACGCCACTCGATGACCGCGACGCGGGCATCTGCATCTGCGAAGACGGAACCGTCGTTGTAAGCTGGTTTACTTCCCATTATGTGGAAGATAAATATATGGAAATGATCAGCGGGGCGTCCGATGCGGAAAAGAAGCGGCGGCACGATAAAATACGTTCAGTCGGTAAGGAAGACATTCAGCAATGGGCCGGGGAAAGGGTCGATGATGGCGGTCGCTATGAATGCGGATGCTGGATAAGGCGTTCGATGGACGGAGCACGGACATGGGAGAAACCGGTGCGTGTGCCGTGTTCCGCTCCGCATGGGCCGATTGAGCTTTCCGACGGCAGGCTGATGTTTGTAGGCGCTGAACTGAGCCGCAAGCAGCTTGAACGGAAGGGCGATATTGTGGCGGCGGAATCGCGGGATAAGGGTAAAAGCTGGTCGGTGACCGGCAGAATCAACATGTACCCCGAATACCCGGGCGATGCGCCTGAGGGATATGCCTACCTGTGCGAGCCGCATGTCGCGGAGAGGGAAGACGGTAAGCTGATCGGCATGGCGCGTTATGAAGAGATGCCGCGCCAGAAACCCGAGCGCACGCGCAGTGTGCTGTGGCAATTTACCTCTGAAGACGGGGGCCGGACGTGGACTGAACCGCGACCAACACGGATTCTGGGGAAACCTCCTCATCTGCTGCGACTTCGGGACGGAAGAATTCTGGCAACCTACGGCTACCGGCACGAGCCCTACGGACAGCGTGCCTGTATTTCCTCTGACGGCGGTGAAAACTGGGATTATGACAGCGAAATTATTCTCCGTGATGATGCTCCAAACGGTGATTTGGGCTACCCTGCATCTGTGGATCTGGAGAACGGATCGATTTTGACGGTGTACTATCAGCAGGAGCGTGGAGGTGAAAAAACATGCCTGATGGCAACTCACTGGCAACCCGGATACGTTTGATCGAATATTCCACGCGTTTACTGTGTTGTATCATCGCCGGGTACCTTAATTTCTGATGGAGACTCACTATGGGCCTCAGTTTTGATTTCGATTATCAGCGTTTTATTTCACCGTCGCACTGTGTTTCTTTCGATGCCGATTTTGAGAACGGATGTCTTGACAGGGTGGTACGTCTGGGGCTGGATTGGTACCACATCGAACTGCGTCCGGATACATGGTACCGGTTTTATTTCCGTGTTAAGGGTTGCAAGAGCCGTGAGTTGCTTTTTGAGTTTACATGTCGCAATACAAATAATCCCGTCTATGATGAAGGAAAAGGCAGGTGGCTGAGGGGAGAGTTGGTGGTTAAACCCAAAGTCAGTTACGATGGCGAAAGCTGGGAGGAAGTGCAGTACATTGAAAAACACCGCCAGGACCCGGGAAAATACAGATTCAAACATACGTTTAAAGAAGATGAAGCTTTTATCTCCTATCATGTTCCCTATACCTACAGCGATATGCTGAAGTGGCTGGATACGCTTGCATATAATTCTTTCGTGGAAATTGAGGAAATAGGAAAGACGAGGAATGGCGCGGTGCAGCCGGCGCTGACGATAACGGATCCCCATGTGGCTGTGCCTGAGAATCTGGTCGTGCTTATTGCCCGTGAAGATGCCGACGAGACACTGGGGAGCTGGGGGATAGAAGGGGTGGTAAGAGGAATTCTTGCAGGCGAGAGTGTTGAATTGCTGAAAAACCACATCTTCAAAATAGTTCCGATGGTGGGCATAGACGGTGTGATAGTCGGGGCGCACCACAGTGCCGGTTACGGTTACGGCGGACATCGATGGCATGAAGAGCCGGCGCCCGATGAGATACAGAACGTAAAGAACGCCGTCCGGAAGTGGGTCGGGGAGGGATATGTTCTGAAGCTGGCCGGCAAACTTCACAGCGATCAGTGCATGCGGGAAACGCTGGGACCTGACGGAATATTGACGGCTGATCCCGAGTTGAGAAAGGTGTTTCGAGAAGGCATCGCCAGGTATTATAACGGTTCATGGGACAAGTCAAGGAAAGATATTGCTATCAGGCCGAAGGGATATTTCGAAAGGTTTCTGCTGGATGAGTTCGGTTTTTCGAGCACTTTCAGCACGCACGTGCAGGGTGTGGATCCGGAAGCCGCCCGTCGATGCGGGGAAGCGCTGCTGGAAGGCGCATGCCGGTGGCTCCGTCTTAGGACTTCATGAGCTTTACTTTGATGCTAAGCCTCAAAGCAAGAATGTAGCCGAATCATAATTCGCAGTGGTAATCATTGCCGATTGAAGTATGGATTATACTTTTGAGAAGGAAACAACAAACATGAATGTTGCAACAAGTCCTGACAATCATTGTCCCGAAGGTTACGGTTGTGCCTTGCCTGAAGAGTCCGTTGAGTCATTGCAAGCTTTCTGCCGCCTTCGTACTCTCTTTCGTGAGTGGATTAATGAATCATATCAGCGGCAAATATCCCTTCCGTTAATTGGCGAGCACGACGAGCTGTCGCTCGCCCGCCCCTGGATATTTCATTACCTGCTGACGGGTGAACCTGAAGTTCTGGATAAAATAGATGAATTTTTTCGTAGGTGGAAAGAGTGGGTGGATAAGAATTTCACCCATGGATATTATCCTGAAAATGCAGAGGAACATCACCATACGGAAAATTTTACGCGTGTGGCGGGACGGCTTTGGATGTTCGACAGTTTCCGAAAAGATTATGCCGATGCGCTGATCGATATGGTGCATCATATAGGGAACTGGAACGCCGATGCGCCGGAATGGTATGATTGGAACGAACATCGTTTCGTGGCGCGCTGGCTTGGAACGGTAAGGATGGGGCCCGATTCCGAACACTCCAAACATGCGGGCTACAACGGGTTTGCGGCGTTTCGTTACCTGGTACTTTCCGAGCAGGCATATCTGTTCACCGGAGAACAGAAATATCTTGAACTTGTCATTGATTATACGGATAAATATTGTGAGCTTATCCGGGAATACCAGCACGATCCCGAGGGTATCCCCGTTTGGTATGGAAAAGACTGGAACCCCATAGAGGATGCCCCCAAACAGCCAGTTACGTTTATCGCAGGGGGAGCAATAGCCGTCATGCTTGACCTCTACCGTATGCTTGGTGAACAAAAGTATGCTGACTGCGCCCGCATCCTCATGAAAAA
>PUNP01000766.1 GCA_003551785.1 Candidatus Brocadiaceae bacterium
AGACATTCCTGTCTGTGGCGTCTTGGCATCAAAAAGAATCACAGACAAGAATGTCTGTGTTACGCTTGAACTGCGCCGGCAGGCGCCCCATTTTCAGAGCGCAGTCTCTGAAAATGCGTAGGTTCTTAGATTACTCACATCGACATTTTTTTGCCGATGTGCGCAAAAAGAAAGAATGAATATCTAATCTGTTACATATCAGTCGTAAGTCGCTTGGCCTTTGGTCCAGCAGCCGACACGCCACGGACAGGAATGCCTGTGTTATTCATCATCGATAATTTGTTGAGTATTATGCTTCCCCCAGTACATCCTCAGGACTAACTTGCTCATCGCTTTCTGATGCTGCCTGTTCCCCCGCCTCTTCTGTCATTTCTCCCGGTTTTAGTAAGTCAATCTTCCCCTCTTCAATTTCATTTAATACAATATCAAACATTTCAGATTGATTCTTCACTTTCGGCATGAAAGTCCTGCCACCGGAATAATAATCACGCATGCGCTTAATCACGAGTGTTGTAAGGCTAAAGCGTCCGCCCAATTTATTACTCAGCTCTTCAACTATCTGGTCCTGATTTCGTCTCATATTGATCATTCCTCAATTATATGTCTTAATTCCTCGATTGCCGCATCAAAATCACCATTAATCACCTGATAATCATAATCCTGCACCATGTCCAACTCTTCTTTTGCTAAAGCGAGTCTTTTTTTGATACTTTTCGCATCATCTTTCCCACGTTTTTTCAATCTTTTCTTGAGCTCTTTTATGGATGGCGGCAATATGAATATCAACACGGTGTTCTGAAATTGTTTTTTAACATTTAATGCCCCATTGACATCGATAACAAGTAACACGGGTTTGCCGGAATCGGCCGCCACTTCAACGGAAAAAAAGGGAGTTCCATACCAATTTTCGTTGTAATGATTACATTCCAGCAATTCATCTTTTTCTTGCCACAGCTTGAATTTCTCTTCACTGACAAAGAAGTAATCTTCGCCATCAGACTCTCCCGGACGGGGTGAGCGGGTAGTTGCGGTAACGGCTCGCACAGCAATATTTTTATCACACAATGCGTCAGCGAGTGTGTTTTTGCCTACGCCGCTGGGGCCGGAAATCACATATAAATTCGGGCTAGCTGAGATCATTCTGCTGCAAAGCAAACGGAA
The DNA here is from genome assembly GCA_003551785.1 of Candidatus Brocadiaceae bacterium. Next base: position 1,162 of record PUNP01000766.1, read on the forward strand.
AAGAAAAAATCACATTACTCAACGTTCATCACTTGTTCACGCAGCTGGTGAATATCCGATTTAATATCCAGAGCGTTATGCACGAGTGCGGCGGATGGGAGTTTTGCCCCCAGTGTATTAGCTTCACGATGCATTTCCTGCGTAAGAAATTCCAATTTTTTACCATTGCTATGTGTTTCGTCTGCCAAAGCGCTCCGGAACTGATTTACATGATTGATGAGTCTTTCAAGTTCCTCAGCTACGTCAGAGCGTTCCGCCATTACAGCAACTTCACGGCTCAGCATTTCATCTTCCAGTGTAATGTTTTGCTCATCACCCAGAAGGCTGTCAATTTTGTCTTTTAACTTATTCTTATACACTCTTACTGCTTCCGGGAGAGTTTCGGTCACTTCATTTATCCCCTTTTCTATGGAATCACAGAGACTCAGAAGATGGTTTTCAAGACTTTTTCCCTCGGCCTTACGCATTGCGTCAAGGCTTCCTAATGCGGCATGGAGCACAGAGGCAACGCTTTCATACATTTCCTGCCGCATCCCATCGGGCAAGTAATCCATTTCCATCACGCCTGGCAACTGAACTAATCCGGCGACATCGGCGGAAACATTAACTTCATACCCGGATAAAGCATCTTTAACCGAATCAATATACGAGATCAGTTTTCCCTTATCAAGCAGATTACCAATAGTGTCCCCCGAGAGATTCGCCTCCACATTAAGGTATAAATGTCCTCTTTTAACAAAATTATGGACGATTTTTTCGAATTCACCTTCTTTATAGCGCAGGAAATCGGGTAGGCGGGGAGAGAATTTAAAAACTTTGTAATTAACACTGCGTACCTCAACCCTTACCGAGCCCGATTCACATTCTCCCTCCGCCCATCCATAGCCGGTCATGCTTCTAATCATCAATTGACTCCTCATTATTATTATCCGGAACGGGAGGTTCTTCCACAGGCGGTTCCTCGGGTACCGTTCCTTCGGGGATTTCCTGCTGTTCTATATCGCCAACGGGCAAAGTGGGTGCCATGCCGGTCTCGTGCCCCAATCTTGCCGCCAGCATACAGATGAACAGCAGGAGCGTGCCGAGCACATAGGTAGCTTTAGCTATGGGCGTAGCGGCTCTGGCGCCGAGCACCGATTCTCCCCCGGCCCCTCCCATGCCCGCCAAGCCTCCTCCACGGCCGCTCTGGAGCAGAACGGCAAGCACCATTATCAATGTTACAAACAGCGCATAAACCACTAAAAGCCCGCGCCAAAAACCACTGCCGTCCCTGCCTAAAAAATAGAAGACAAAGGCAATAACGAAAAAAGAGCCTATGATACATACGCGTTTTATCAACTTCCTGACATCTTCCGGGTCCATTCTCATAATTCGTCACCCTGCATAAATTAAACAATTGTTTTCCCGATTAACTTAACTTCTGCGCAGCTTCTATGATAGGAATAAAATTCTCTGCTGTCAAGCTGGCGCCGCCGACCAATGCTCCATCAACATTTTTTTGTCCAAGCAATTCTGTTGCATTCGCGGGTTTCACACTGCCGCCATATTGGATAACTGTTGTTTCAGCAACTCCGTTGTCAAAAAGGTCGGCAAGCAGGCTTCTGATAATAGCATGGACTTCTTCGGCCTGATCGGGTGTAGCCGTATGTCCGGTTCCAATGGCCCATACCGGTTCATACGCAATAGTTACTGAATCCATCGCCTCGGCGTCAACACTTTTAAGAGCGCTCTCAACCTGGCGGCAAACAACTTCTTTCATTTTTCCCGCTTCACGCTGCTCGATTGTCTCGCCGACACAAACGATGGGTTTAATTCCGTCTTTAAGCGCTTTAGAGACTTTTTCAGCAATAAAATCATCGGTTTCACCGAAAACATGGCGGCGTTCCGAATGTCCGATTATTACATAATCGCATCCGACATCGAGCAGCATAGGACCGCTGACCTCGCCCGTAAAGGCCCCGCTGGATTCAGTGTGCATATTTTGGCCGCCGACCGCAATATTGGAACCGTTGAGAACATCACAGATGGGCTTAAGGTAGACGGCCGGCGGACAAACGGCAATATCAACATCACTGACATCACCGACTTGCTGTTTGAGTGTTTCGGCCAGGTGACAGCCACCTTCACAATCTAAATTCATTTTCCAGTTTCCTGCTACAAAAAGCTTACGCATAAATTTCTCCGATAATATATAAAGTGTTAGTGAGTAATGCTCTGCTATAAAAATATTCAGTCCGGGAACGTTTCAGGAGCAGGGAAAAGCTCCCAGAATACGAAACATATCACAATTCTGCTGCATTTGATCGAGTGCTTTTTCAATTTTTTCATCTCCCGGGTGCCCCATAAAATCAATGAAAAAATAATAGTCCCAGGCCTGAGACTGGGAGGGAAAGGACTCTATTTTAGTCATATTTATTTTCGCATCTTTGAAAGCTTTAAGCATATCGTGCAGCGCCCCCACTCTGTCAACTACACTGCAAAGAATAGCTGTTTTATCATTCCCGGTCGGTTCGCTGATCTGGTGCCCCAGCACGAAAAACCTGGTCACATTATGTTGATAATCCTGTATATTCGACGCAATGACATCCAGTCCGTTTTCAACAGCCAAAGCTTTAAACCCGATTGCGCCGGCCCGGGTTTCCTCGGCAGCTATTTTAGCTGCTGCGCTGGTGCTGCCGACCTCAATCTGTTCGGCGTTGGGAAGGTTTTCCTTCAGCCAGCGTCTCACCTGACCGAAGACGGGGCCTTTAGAAAAAACCTTCTGTATTTTCTCTAACGGGCAATTAGCCATGAGTGAGTGGTGAATCTCATAGACTATTTCAGCGCAGACTTTTAAACTGCTGTCAACGAAAAGGGCGAGTGTCTCACGAATTCCGCCCTCTGTGGAGTTCTCGACCGGCACAACGCCATAATCAGCTCTTCCCCGCTGAACTTCCTCGAAGACTTCTTCCAAGGAGGGAACGGCATTATAGTGCACGGAATCCCCGAACTGCGACCGTGCGGCCCAATGTGTGAAAGTGCCCTGAGGGCCAAGATAAGCAATCTTAACCGGTTTCTCTAAAGAGATGCATCCGGACATGATTTCCCTGAACACCGCTTTCAGCGATTCGTCAGGTAGCGGTCCATGATTAACTGTAGCAACGTGCTTATAAACGGCCTGCTCCCGATGCGGCTTATATATGGTGTCATTACTCTGCGCTTTAACTTCGCCGATCATGTGCGCATGGGCAGCCCTCTCATTCACTATTTCCACAATCTTCTCGTCAAGCTTGTCTATTTTTCTTCTCAGCTCATCAATCTTAGCAGCTTTTGTATCGATTGTATGTTGGGAGTCAGAATCCATCATAATGTTCTGTAGTAAAAATTAAACATCCAGTGAACGTAAGCCCACAGTGAACTTACCGCTGTAGTATAAGAGATATAACCTTTTCTGTCAATCGACAGACAAAAAGGTTTACGTCAGTCAGCCTGGTTCCTTCAAAATATAATTAATATCTCAAGAGCCTGTCGCACAATAATTATCCTAAGAGATATTATGGATACCCTTAAAACGTTCCGAGAGCAGGTCATGGGACCTGATAAATGATTAAAAATAACACTGCACACTCACGGGTAACAGTGTTTTTTTTACTTATACTTGAAATACAAATGCCCAATATGGTAAAATTTTTGTTCGAATCCTATTAAATTTCATCTTTCCTGTGAAAGCATACTTCTTAGCATGCAAGTAGGGACGCCCGCGTTTCCGGCAACGGCAAACAGCGGTTTCAGCGTTCATAAATAAAAAAATAAAAAATGAGGCTGTGGTTCACTCAGGCATTATAATGTTTCTTGACTGGAAAGTTGATATTTGTTTATAATGAAAAAAATATCTATCAGGTTGTTGCCTGTTTCTGATCATTTCATGGTTACGTTTCCTTGTCACCACCGCCTTAACACCAGAGACTGCAACTAAAGAGTGGGCATCGTTGGGCGTAATCATTATCTCATTGATACAACAGACTACGTGAGTTAAGCTGTATTTTCATATGGCGGCTTAAGGTATATTCTGTATTGCTATCTACTGCTTTCTACTAATACGCTTTTTTTCTTTGTTTCAGAACGACATAATACAAAACCCGGTTTTTTAATATTCAAGAGGTTGAGGATATGCAAAAAAAATGCAAGATAGTGCTTTTCGGCTTTTATATTTTGAGTTTGTTATTCCTGTGCAGCCCCGCAGCGGTTCACAGCTCGGAGGCAGAGGGCGGTGAGGATAGAGTTGAAGTGAGAATGCAGACACTGCCCGGACCTACGCAGATAGATGTAGGCGCTCAGGCGAACCGCCAGATAGTGCGTGAATTCAGTGCGCTCTATCCACAGTACAGGCTGACACCTTTTGTCTTCCCCGAAATAGAAGGCATGGCCATGGATCAGGGACCTCTCATGTCCATTGCAACGGGAGTTCCGCCACATGGTATATATGTCAATTTCCGGCAGTCTTCCAGCTATATCAACCACGGTTTCCTCACTCCGCTTGAAATACTTTTGGCTCGGGTGAAAAGCGACAATCCGCAAACACGGGAGACGGATAGCGACGGCAACTGGGTCGCTGATCCTACAGAGCAAGAAGTAGAAGAAGCGTTGCGGAAAATCCAGGAACGTGCGGTGCCGGCTTCCTGGCAAGTTATTTATCGTAAAGCGGATGTCAGAGGACGCGCTGGCGTTCCTGATGGCAAGCATGTCTGGGCTATGCCCTACCAGGCCCTTTCCAAAGCGATGCTGTACCGGAGAGATGTTTTTAATGCTGCCGGGCTGGACCCCGAAAAGCCCCCCCGAAACTGGGAGGAACTCATAGAGTATGCACGGCAGATACGTGCTTCCGAACCGGGTCACTTCGGCTTGATGTTCGCCACCGGCCCTAATGTCAGTTACCATATATATACTTTTATGATAGCTAACGGGGTCAGATACATGGAGCAGGATGATGAGGGGCAGTGGTATGCTTCATTCAATACCCGGGGAGCTGCAGAAGCCATATACTTCGCTTTGCGACTGAGATCGGAAGAGTTTGAAACTGAGGACGGCAGGCGATTAACCGGTGTGGCATTTGCTCCAATGGGAGGCGGCAGGGAAATGCAGATGAAATGGGAACGCGGAGAAATCGGCCTCCGGTTTCAATATCTTTCCTATGACAGAACGCAGGATATTAACCCTGCTGTTGAGGGGGTAGCGCCACCCCCGGTATCGCCTAAAGGCGAAATCGCCAGTTATTTGAATTGCCCGATGCTGGGTGTTTTCTCGGGTTCAACACCCGAACAGCAACTGGCTGTTATGCGGTATATTTGGTTCATGACGGGCGAAAGGGCTGAGGAAATCCGCACCCGGAGCTTTGTAGAAGCCGGATACGGCATTTTTATGCAACCGGAAGTCCTGGAACGTCACGGCTATGAAGATGTGGCCGGAAGGGTGCCCGAAGATTGGCGGGAAACGATGGAAAAATCGCGCGCAGGGGGAGTTCCGGAGCCTTTCGGACGTAATACCCAGATGATCTATCAGTATGTTGATGACCCTATTAATTGGGCTTTGGAACGCCCTGAACTGCTCGATCTGCCCGAAGAAGAGGCTTTGCGGCGTATCGAAGAACAGCTTGACAGGGCCGCTAGACGGGTGGATCAGCATCTGCTCGGTGAACTGACAGAGGAGGAGATACGGATAAGGCATATATGGGGCGGTGTCGTTCTGCTGCTGATTATTGCTATCTTTGCATTTACAATCAGCTCCGCATGGCGGGCTTTTACACGGCAGGAGCAAAAATTGGGCGACCGCCCGTCGTTCTCGAAATTACGCTATGCCTATCTCATGGTGTTGCCTGGCCTGGCCCTTGCCATTTTTGTCCTTTACCTGCCTCTTGCGCTCGGCATTCCCCTGGCAATATTCGACTATCAACTGGCCCTCGAGAGCCAGTTTGTCGGGCTGGAGAAGTTCGCCCATATACTCTATGACCCCCGGTTCTGGGCCTCAATGTGGCGCACCTTCTATTACGCGCTCCTGGTTGTCGGCCTGGGGTTCTGGCCTCCCATTATGGTTGCGATACTTCTGGATGAGGTGCCTACTGCGACCTTAAAGTATATTTTCAGAACTATTTTCTATCTGCCTTCAATTGTCAGCGGCATCATCATGGTCTTCCTCTGGCGACAGTTTTATGATTCTTCTGAAACAGGAGTATTGAATCAAATCGTCATGTCTGTCAATCATTTAGGCCCTGTAAGCGCAACTTTGGCGCGGATGGCGCTGCTGGGTTGTTGGTTTGCTTTGATCGGTTTTCTTTTCTCCTGTGTAGCAAAACTGAAAGAACTCAGCTGGCCTGTGCGCGGTGCAATAGGAGCATTTGCCTTCGCTCTTTTAGCCGCGACGCTCTGGCCGATTGTCCGGGCTTATATAGGTCCGGATGAACTGGTCATTACCGCCCAGCAGCTTGATCCTGATCTTGTGACCGGATGGAGTGCGGTGTGGTCCTATCTTGCCGGCTTTATTGGACGGTTCAATGTCGAACCGCTCGGGTGGATCGAAGACCCCGGTATGGCCATGATATGTGTGGTGATACCTATGGTCTGGGCAGCAGCCGGCCCGGGATGTATCATCTATCTGGCCGCCCTGAAAACAGTGCCGGAAGATCTTGTTGAAGCGGCGACAATTGACGGGGCAAGTATTATTCAGAGAATCAGTTATATAACTCTCCCCCGAATCAAGTTCCTTATTCTTATACAACTTCTTGCAGCTGTGATCGGAGGGCTCAAAGGCGGTACTAACTTTATCCTGGTCATGACTGGCGGAGGCCCCAGTGGAGCCACCCGAACGATGGGACTGGATATATTCCAGCGGGCCTGGATGGAACTGGATTTCAGTGCGGGCGCCGCTATGGGGTGGGTACTGGGCGCTATGGTCATTATACTTACCAGCTTCCAGCTTCGCCGCATGTCGAAGGCGACATTTAAAACCGCAGCACAACAAGAGAACAATAATAACTAATAATGCGCTGGAATATATTGTATTAATTTACCTATGTTTTAAGGAGTAATTTAAATGCCAGTATTAACAAAAGTAGAGTCCAAAGGTTGGCGTGGAAAGCTTTTCCTGGGTGGCGTAACTTTAGCCCTGATTATAGGCGGGACGACGATGGTTTACCCCTTTCTTTTGATGCTTTCCGGAGCAATGAGGAGCGATATGGATGCTTCCGATATGAGCGTTGTTCCTGAATACCTGGTCGATGAAGATGACCTGGTAAGGAAATTTCTGGAAGCAAAATACGACTTTGATGTAACTGTTATGAACAGATCCCTGCAAACGGAATATTATCGGTTCAGGGATGTCACTATACCATCCGACTTCAACCAGTCCCGTGTTGATGATCTGGATCGCTTTATCTCCGAAGCGGATTACCCGGATCATTGGATGTTGCTTGGAGGTACAAGGCTATACAGGCAGGTCTCGTGCGTTAAGCAGCGACAGCTTGTCGCTACACTGAGGGATCGTTTCGATGACGATATAGCTGCTTTTAATGCAGAAATGGGCGCCCCCGTTCGGCAATGGTGGCAGATTAATATTCGACTGCCGAATTTGCTCCGCGGGCGTGCGATCCTGGTAGATGATCCCCTTCATGAAGCTTATTTTGATATTATGCGGGAGAGTGATCCGGCATACCTGGCCCCCGTCAACATATCCGGCCACTTTCTTGACCGCTTAATCAAGCCCCGCTATGGCACCAGAGGCTACGAAGAATGGCAGGAAAAAAATGATCTGGATGCCGAGTCATATATGCATTACAATATTCCACAGCGTGTGCCCTCACCGGAGTATCCCGAGTACCGTGAAGAATGGCTCGAATTCGTTTACGAAGGGCATATCCACATGTCTTACGTACGCAGCGATGCCCCTGACGAAGACTATCAGGCTTTCCTTGAAGAACGATTTGATGATATAGAAACCCTGAATCTATACTGGTCCGATCGCGATTACAACTCTTTTGAGGATATCACATTGCCTGGCGATCATGAATGGGTCAAAGAATATGAGCGGGAGATTTATGAGGATTTCATCAAAACACTTGAACCTGAGTCATTGAGGTTGGTCGGGCCGGAATTCGCCTGGAGGAATTTCCTTGAAGATGCTTACGGCGACCTGGAGGCTGTTTCAGAAACTCATGGAGTTAATTATGCATCTTTTGAAGATATACGTATACCGTTGCTCGAACTGGAGACGGCACATGTCCTCGACAATGCACGGTCGCTGAAGTTAAGATATGCCGGGCGCAACTTCGGTATCGTTGCACGCCAGATGTTCGTTCAGGGACGTCCGTTTTTAAATACAATTATTTTCGTTATCCTGGGGCTTTGTTTTACTCTGACAGTCATGCCGCTTGTGGCCTATTCTCTGGCGCGTTTCAACCCGCCGGGAAAATGGAAAATTATATTTATTTTCGTCGCTACTATGGCCTTCCCGCCTATGGTAGATATGATACCGCGTTTCCTTATTATTCAGAGGCTGGGCCTGCTCAATACCTTCATTGCACTTGTTCTGCCGCTCACGATCAATGGAATGATGATATTTCTGCTGATGGGATTCTTTGAGTCTTTGCCGCAGGATCTTTATGACGCTGCTGTCATTGACGGTGCTTCCGAACTGCGTATTTTCTGGCAGATCACCATGTCAATGAGTAAACCCATACTTGCTGTTGTAGCTCTCGGAACTTTTAACGCTGCCTGGAGAATGTTTCTTTATCCGCTGATCGTTGCTCCGGATGAAAGCATGCACGTACTTGCTGTCTGGCTGCAGCAATTTCAACTTGACGCTTCCCAGTCAGCCGTATTCGCTTCTATCATCCTGGCGAGTTTGCCTTCACTGCTTATCTTTATATTTGCTCAGCGTGTCATCATGCGTGGTATTGCCGTACCATCGGAAAAATAACAGATTGCGTAACGAAATGAGAATTCGATAAAATATCGTTTTATAAGAGGTGTAAATTATGGCTGAAGTAGTAATGAAAGACCTTAAGAAGGTATATAACCATACAGTGACTGCTGTTGATGATTTCAATCTTAACGTCGAAAATCGAGAGTTTATGGTTTTAGTCGGGCCCTCCGGCTGCGGAAAATCAACGACCTTGCGCATGGTTGCGGGACTTGAAGAGATTACCGACGGCACGGTCAGTATCGACAACAGGATTGTCAACGAGGTACCACCGAAACACCGTAACATCGCGATGGTATTTCAGAATTATGCTTTGTATCCGCATATGAGCGTTTTTGACAACATGGCATTTGGCCTCAAACTCAGGAAATTCCCGAAATCTGAGATAAAATCCCGTGTTGATAACGCTGGAGAAATATTGGGCATTAAAAATCTTTTGGAACGTAAGCCCAAGGAACTGTCCGGAGGCCAGCGCCAGAGAGTCGCTGTAGGACGGGCCATCGTGCGTAACCCCAAAGTCTTTCTCTTCGATGAGCCCCTGAGCAACCTTGATGCTAAAATGCGCGTTCAAATGCGCACGGAAATAAGTAAATTGCATAACAGACTGGAAGCCACCATGCTTTATGTGACTCACGACCAGGTGGAAGCCATGACAATGGGCGATCGAATTTGCGTTATGAATGATGGTTTCATTCAGCAAGTGGATACTCCGGTAACCATCTATGACAACCCTGCCAACCTTTTTGTCGCCGGCTTCATCGGCACACCGCCGATGAATTTGTTTTATGGACGTCTTTCTGCCGGTGAGAACGGGCTTAAATTCACTGACGGTACTTCGGTTATTCCTATTCCGGATGAATGGAAACAGCATCTTGGCGATAAACAGGATAAGTCTGTGGTTTTCGGTATCCGTCCTGAAGATATTGGGAACACGAAGGATGTGGATAAGAACTCTATGCCCTGTATCAAAGCCACGGTTGAAGTCGTTGAACCTATGGGGTCTGAAACATATATTTACCTCACAACGGGGAAGACCAAATTTATCGCAAGGATTGAATCAAAGGTGAAAGTTGATGTTGACCAGGAACTTGAACTGCCCATCAATATGCAGAAAGCACATATATTCGATGGAGAGACCGAAAACCTTATTATCTGATAGTTTCACTCATTCTGGAATCCAAGTTGACGGGTGAATCATAAGAAATACCTGATAATATGGCGCGACCGTATCTTTGCCAGATTTGTTCGACCGTTAGGTTATCATCCTTTCGACGCAATTCCAGCGTGACGGTGGGGATATTGCTGTCAACCCCCGCATAGGAGCCGAAAGAGCCTGGTTGTGCACCAAGTTTACGTACAGGCAGATCGCAGACCGCCGCCATGGCTTCCGCCATTCCTCTGGCAGGCCCGTCG
>PUNP01000152.1 GCA_003551785.1 Candidatus Brocadiaceae bacterium
TACCGGAAATGACCGCTATAGCCGCTAAAAACGCCTATGGGAATGGCAGCCCATGGGCTCAGAGCGGGTCGGGCGTTGATTACGATCTCAGTCAGTTCCCTACCGCACTTAAGCACTGTGCGTGGCATACTGGAATGACGATGCCGCTCAGACCGCCCAATGACACCCGGCTTGCTGAACATGTCGCTGAAGCTTTTCACAAAGTATTAACAAATATTCAGGAAGTGGAAAGCATTTAGAAAGCTCAATACAATTTTTTCACATCACTTTATTCAAGGAGATAAACATGACTGATATACGCTCGATCGGACAAGCTATCACATCCACAAATTACGCAACAAACAGGCTTTTTAATTTCAATCCGGATTATATTCGGATCATGGCGGCGGATTTTCTCGCTTCAGGAATCAATGAAGTGGAGATACCGGAAGGGGTTTTAGACCCGGAAGGACGTTTCCCTGAAAAGCTCGTCGATGAAGAGACGCTCAATACAACCATCTCCATGCTGCCCCCGGAAACGAAAGTGTTAGCTACGTATATCGGCAGCGGGAAAGTGGGAAATGATAACGCGGGTTTTTTAGAAGTTACAAAAACAAAATTCGACCATTTACTACGTTTTTTCCCTGACATGACCCGGGCAATGCTTCATCCACCGGGTAATATTACGGACGGTGGTGTAGGTGATGTTGTGAGCACATGGGCCGAACTAGCACGCTATGCAGCGGAAAAACGGCCCGGGTTCCAGTGCTGCCTGCACAACCATTATGATGGGAGCTGTGAGTCCGCCAACCAGGTGCGCGGCTACCTTGACGCGCTCGGAGCGGAGGATGAACCCGCCCTGCGCTGGGGTCCTGACACCGGCCACTGTCACGGAATGGGCGATGAGTACCTTGACATACTCGACGAATATGCGCCGCTTATCGGCAATCACTTTCACATAAAGGCGCGCATAACGGCCTTCGATTCCCAACACGCCGGTGACGCCTATGCACCGGAGCGTGATATATGGAGCAGCAAAGCGGAGAAAGGGAGCGGGCTTTACGGGGGATTTGTGAACTGCGCCGATCCGGAGATCGATACTCCGTTCAAAGAGATTTTCTCTATTATCCAGGAAAAAGCCCAGCCGACAGAAGACGCTATTACCGGCGCTATCGAGATCGATAACCCCCGTCAGCACCCGCGCCTTGAGGCCATGTGCAGTACACTTTACCTGAAAACAGTACACGGCATTGAACCGGGCATCAAGCTCTCCAATGACGACATCATAAAACGCGTATTTACGACAGATTGTGAGTGTGGATGCGGCTGTAACTAAAATCTATTAACGCAGTAAATGCAGAAAAGGGCAGTTGAAACTTGTGTGCTTCACTGCCCATACCTAACAATAACTTCTTATTAGGAGGCAGGAAAATGGCAGGAAAGTTCAGATTTACGTTCGGACCCTGGAACATTCATGAAGGCGCCGACCCGTTCGGCCCCCCCGTTCGGGAAACCATCCCGTTCAACAAAAAACTCGCTATGTTCAAAGACCTCGGCTTCGACGGTGTTCAGTTTCATGACGACGACGCCGTGCCGAATTTAAACGACCTGACGCATGCTCAGGCCGTTGAGGATGCGGAAAAAATGAGCCAAACGCTCAAAGATCACGGGCTGGAAGCGGAGTTCGTCGCTCCCCGGCTGTGGGAAGCCCCGCGCACTATCGACGGCGCCTATACCGCAAACGACCCAAAAGTCAGAGAATACGCCCATGATCGCAGCCGCCTGTCCGTTGATATAGCCCGGGCGCTCGATACCGACCTCATCGTCCTGTGGCTGGCGCGCGAGGGCACGTATATCAGGGAAGCAAAAGACTCAAAAGTGGCCACCGACCGTCTTGTCGAAGCGATTGACGGTATGCTCGAAGCCGACCCGAATATACGCATCGCCATCGAGCCGAAACCCAATGAGCCGATGGACCACGCTTTCCTGCCCTCAACCGGTCATGCTCTGGCTATAGCCGCGCTGACCGCCGACCCCGACAGAGTGGGCGTGAACATCGAGAGTGCGCACGCCATACTGGCCGGAATGGACCCATCAGATGAAATGGGATTCGCGCTGGCGTTTGATAAACTCTGGACGGTTCATCTGAACGATCAGAACGGCCTGAAATTCGACCAGGACAAGTCGTTCGGCAGCGTTGACCTGCGCCGTGCGTTTAACCAGGTGCGGATACTGGACAGGCATGATTACGGCAAGCGCGGCGAGTGGGTCGGGCTTGATGTCAAGGCGATGCGCACGCAGAAGGAGGACGTCGCTACCCGGCATTTGAGCAACAGCCGAGAGATGTTCCTTGCGTTGCTCGAAGTCAACCGCGGTCTTGACCAGGATAAGATCGACGAGTTGATTGCCGAACGTGACTATGAGGCGCTCGACCGGATGATCATGATGGCGCTGCTGGGAAAAGGTTGAGATACTTTTCATAAGAGCTGGATTAGCGGAAATGGCAATGAAGGATACGCAGAAAACGCATGGCGACAAGATTAAAGCATCCAACACATCTTTTGGAGATTACTGTGAGACAGTAATCTCCAGGGAAGGTTCGTCGCGCGGCACGGGCTATATAGAGAGCAATAAAATTCTGGTGGCCGACGGTAAGTTGCATGTGGGCTGGCTGGATGCAGGCCGTGGCGGGAAGGAACCTGTGCGGATCAAAACCCTGGACTTGAAAAGTAATGAGTGGTCAGATACCGTCACGCTTGGAATGGCTCATGATAACCACGGTGGGCCGGTAATTGTGAGGGACGGCAATGGATACCTCCACACTCTCTTCGGTCCCCATTATCACCCCTTCTCATACCGCAGGTCTGTACGCCCCAACGACACCTCCGAATGGACCCCCGCAGAAAGTTGCGGTGAGGCATGCACTTATCCCAGTATGGTCTGTGATGCAAACAATACTCTCCACATGGTATGCCGAGGCAGTAACAAACCCCGGAAGATTCTGTATTTCCGGCGCGAAGAGGGCAAACCGTGGAGCAAGGGGCGTGCGCTGATCGAATCGACCAACAAAGATAATGGCTACCGCTGTTACAGGTGCTCGTTATTCCTTGATAACAAAGGATGTCTGCACCTGGGGTTTATGTTATTTGGAGGCGAACATTTCAAAGACGCTCAGGAAAAAGGACTCGCCGGTTACATGTGCTCAGAAGATTCCGGCGAAACATGGACGCACTTCGATGGCAAAGTCGTGAAGGGGCTGCCCACCGATGCCGATTTTGAGCGAGTCCCGGTAACAGAAAATTGCATTCGCACCAGCAATCTGGTAGTTGACCCGGACCGTATCCCGTACATCACAACGGTCTCTACCGGCTTCAGGGGATACTCCGGCAAATGGGGCGAGGCCATACTCTGGAAGCGCCATGCGAAGGGATGGCAGACAATACCGCTTAATGCATATATCGAGGATATTTACCCAAGACACCGGGCCTCATGGGCCGAACCAAGTATGTCTTTCAATGGTGAAGGCAGACTCTTTATTGCCCTGACTGTGGTAGACAGCCGTTCGGTGGATCCCGAAGATGCAACTCTATCGGGGACCCATGTCGGACGCCCGAAATCCATTTTCGGCAATGCATCTTCAAAACTGGTACTGCTTACCTCCGGGGATAGCGGCCGGTCTTTTGAAGCGCGAAGGATAGGGCAAAACATTCCCGACATTCCAGCCTGGCTGCCTAGCCTTGAACGTCACACCGGCCATAATGAAATCGTAGTACCCCATCTGCTTTATACTCTCGGATTCAGCGGAACAAATAACACACCGGCAGATGTCAACACTGAAATCCGGCTAATAACGTGCAAGGCCGAATGTAAATAATGTTTCCCGAAAAACTTTTTAAAATTATGCTCATCGAAACACGATAACTTTATAATAACAAACCGTTTATACTGAATGGCTGGTATACGAACAGACGTATCTGACTCTCGAGCAAAGCCCTATCGACAGCGCGGCTGTCGGCTTTAAAAAACCACGTCAGATCACAGAGAATATTAGTATAGGAGAGAACGATCATGAAATACACGACGATGAGTTATACGTTTTCAAGGCAGGAAAAGCATTTTGATCTGGGGAAAATGCTCAAGTTCACCGCCGAACACATGGACGGCATCGATTTTGTCACCCTGCACGGCCAGGAAGCGTCCGAATTGAAAAAAATGTCCGACGACTTCGGTGTTGATGTGGTTTGTCACACATTTTTTGCCCGCGGGCTCCCCTCCGAAGACCTTCAGGAACAGAGGGAAGCGCTGGACGAGTGCAAAAAGGGTATTGAAGCGGCCGTCAGACTTGGCGCACCCGTTATAATGATTCCTACGCCAGGGCAAAATATGAACCGTGATCAGTTACGCAAACGATGGATTTTGGGTCTGAAATCAGTCATTCCTCTGACAAACGATGCGGGACTGATGCTTTCCATAGAAAACTTTCCAGGTGATAGGAGCCCTTTTGTACTGGCTGACGACTACCAGGAAGCAAAAAGAGAGATACCGGAACTGAAACTGACCTTCGACAGCGGGAACGCCGGTTCGGGTGAAGACCCCGCCGAATCTTTCAGGCAATGCGCCGATAACGTCGTTCACGCCCACTTCAAAGACTGGGTCATCTCTGAGAAGCCCCAAGATGGCTACAGACCCATGCTCGACGGTCGATTTTATCGTTCGGCGCTTATAGGCGAAGGCGATATCGATAACCGCTCATGCGTAAAAGCCATGAAAGAGGCCGGATACGACGGTTATATCAACATTGAATACGAAAACGACAAATATGACCCTTTTGAAGCAACGAGGCGCGCTGTAGAGTATCTGCGCCAGTTGGAAGCTGAAATTTAAATAGAGGAAATACACTCTTGAAAGCAGGATTTGCTGAAATCGACATAACTCCGCCCTTGGGCACACTGAAGATAAAAGAAGAGGTTTTCCCAAAGCGGGCATGGATAGTTGGCCAGGCAAACGGTATGGTTGGCTATGTCCCGACCAGGGAAGCTTTCCGACGCGGCGGATATGAAACCACCTTCTGCGGCTCCAGCCGGCTGTCACCGGAAGCCGGTGACATGATTGCAGACGGCGCTATCGGTTTGTTTAAGCGCCTCATTCTACCTAAAGACCGCCTTGAAAAGGAATGATACATTACGACTTAGGCACAACAAATGTCGAACGGCCAACGAAATAACGGCTGTTTTTTTACAAAACGACAAAAAAAATGTTGGATGGAACAATGAAAGGCGCGGTCGAATGAATATCCAATGATCAATTTCAGGAGAAATAATGGCTCAACACAAAAACAGCACGGAAGGTATCCGAAATAACAGCGAAAAGCCTGACAGCGCGTTGTCCGGCATCCTGGAAGATCTGACCATCGACGAAGTGCGTGCGTTAAAGCCCAACGTCGCTGTGATCCCTATAGGTTCGACCGAACCGCATGGCCCTGCCCTTCCCTACGGCAGCGACAGCTTCAATGTCCAGGAGGTCTGTTACAAAGGGACACAAAAGGCTAACGAGGCCGGAGGCAGGGTACTGTGCCTTCCCCCCCAGAGAATAAGTTTGAACAACAATTTTCGCCATTTCCCCTTTGCCTGCCGTATGAGCGTACCCGTGTTCATGCGGGTACTGAAGGATATAGTCAGCTTTTGCCATTCCGATGGGGCGAACAGGATAGTTATAGTCAACGGACACGGGGGCAACACCGATGTGATCAGGGCGGTGCTGCGTGACCTTTCAGAAAACGACGAGCCTTTTATATGTATGATAACCCCCGCCTCTTGCGCCTCTTCAGAAGCCAATGGCATATGGGAACATCAGAGCGATCATGCCGGCGAGCAGGAAACTTCAAGGAATCTTTATCTGAAACCGGAACTTGTCAAAAAGGATAAGATAACCGTGAATCCTCAACACCAGCCGCGACTTGAAATTCTATCGAAATACAAGGCGGAATTCGTCAGACCGTGGCATCTGTATGTACCGGCTTCCGCAGGCGGAGACGCAACGAAAAGTTCCGCCGAAAAGGGCCGGATTTACGTCGAGTCCTGTATCGAAGGCATGGCCGAATTCCTTTGTGAACTCTCCTTAACCCGATACGACGAGAGTTTCCCCTATTGAATTCACATCCTGAAGAATACTGAAAGATAGAAAAAAACAGGGGAAAAAGAAAGAAGCGTTGAATTAAAACCGAATATTACTATCATAAACATGAATAACTTAACATTCGAAAAGATATCAAAGTATGATCGCCAGGCCGAACCCGTAACTGTCAGCATACCCTTTGCACGGGGTGCTTTTACAGAGGACTGCAAGCTAACAATCCATGATGACGATAATTGCCTGCCGGTTCAAACACACCCTCTGGGTTTCTGGGATGACGACAGTATCAAATGGCTGCTGGTACATTTCCAGCCCGATTTGCCCGGCAACGCGTCGAAAAAATTGAGGTTTTCAATTGATGAACCTCAATCACAACCGGCAGCACCGCCGCCTCAAGCTACGGTTTCGGTAACGGAATCCAACGGAAAAGTGAAGGTTGATACCGGCCCTTTGCAGTTTTTAATTAACGAAAACGGATTTTTACCGGTCAGTGAAGTCGTTCTGAACAATGAAAAAATGAACTGCCTGTTTCACGGTTTTTCTATTTTGCATGAAAAAGAGCGTTTCACAAACTGCTCTGCCCCGATTACAACTGAAGTGGAAGAACAAGGTCCATTACGAGCTTTAATAACCATAAAAGGCAAGCACAGTGATGCTGACGGAAACACGTTGCTTGACTTTGTTGGAAGGATCACGGCTTATGCCGGCAAACCGTATATTGACATTGAACATAAATTTATCCATAAAGAAGAGCCCGAAGAACTGAAAATAGATGAGATTTCTCTGCGCATGAATACGGTAGCCGACTATACTACATCAAGGTCGGCACTCGGTGAAGGTTATTATGGCACGCATATCCAGGAAGGTGATGACACTCTTTTTTCTGAAATTAATGCAGAAACGATCCTTTATCAGTCAAACGAACATTTTGTAGACTCTTTTTATGGTGATTATTGGGCTGATTGGCGTACGAATACGGGTGGGGTTGCATTATCTGTCTATCAGGCTCACCAGAATTTCCCGGTAGCGTTAAAAACTGACAGAAAGGGCATTTCAGCCATGCTGCATCCTGAGACCTCCCCGCCGCTGAAGGTTATGCGAGGTATGGGGAAAACCCATAGCATTCAGTTGCATTTCCACGGCCCGGATAAGCCTCTCGAGGAAATCAGCGCACGCAGCCTGCAGTTCCAGCTTCCTGACAGGCCGGCTCTCGATCCCGAATGGTGCCGCCGGAACAATCCCTGGCAGGAACTATTTTTCCCGGACAAACTACCTTCGAAATTGCTCACTTGTCTGAACAAGCTGCATGACGGACGTCCCAAAGCTCTGGGCAAAATACATTTCGGTGACGCCCCCGATGCCATCTATACCGACCAGGGCCGCGGAAGCGGTGAAACTGTTTTTGTTAACAACGAATATGATCGCCCCCATGCGTGCGCGCTGTTTTACGCCCTCACCGGACAGCGCCGCGCGCTTGATTCGGCTCTTGTCAGCACACGTCACTGGCTGGATGTTGATTTCTGTCATTACGATCCAGACCCCCTGGTAAACGGCGGCCTGAGGGTGCACAGTACTTACCACGCCTCCGGCGGGGTTTCTCCTTCTCACCTGTGGACGGAAGGGATACTGGATTACTACTTTCTTACCGGCCGTAAGGAGGCGCTCGATACCGCGCGTGCAATTGGTGAAAATATACTCCGTCATAGGTCAAGGCCGGAGCTGAACAACGCAGGTTCCACATCGGTCAGGGTAAACGGGTGGGCCCTGAGGGCAATGGTGGGGCTTTTTCTGGGAACCGGCGAAGAAAGGTGGAAAACTGAGGCCGTACACATAGCCGAACTCTTTCTGGATTGGTTCGACGATATGAATGGATTGCTGGCGCCTTATACCAGCCACAGTATGCCACGGGTGCCTTTTATGATAACCCTGACGGTGAATTCGCTCGCACGCTATCTGCTTATCCAGGATGATGAAAGGATAAAAAAACTTATTGTTGATGCGATAGACGATCTGCTCGAAAACTGCCTGGGCCCGGACGGCATATTTTACTATAAGGAACTGCCTTCGCTGAAAAGAACTTCTCCAACACCCCACGCTCTCGAAGCTCTTACTCACGCTTACCGTATTACCGGTAAGATACAGTATTTAAAAACGGGCGTCAGGCAATTTGCAGCAATGGTAGAAAGCCCCCCTCGGAATGCCGGGAATAAGAAAAAAATTGATTCTTCAGGCGCCGTGCTTCTAGGGGAGGGACGCGCCTGCCTCTTCGCCCAGGACTATACGCCGCTCATAATCTTCGCCGGCGAAGCAGCTAAATGTGGATTGCTGAACTGGTATGAATACCCCTGATTTACCGATCAAGAAGAAAATACTAACAGAGGAAATATTTATGAAAAAGAAAGAAAATGAATTAAAGACAGGATGGGCTCAATCGGATATCACACCGTATAAACCCGTGCTGCTCGCAGGACAGTTTTATGCCAGGGTTTCGGAAGGGGTTCAGGACCCCGTCACCGCGACCGCGCTTGCCGTCGAATCTCTGCAAAACGGAACACCGAAAGGACAGGCGGTGATGGTCAGCTGCGACCTGGCAACGATAAGTGATGAACTGCGAGATGACGTGCGCTCGCGCGTTAAGGCGGCAAATGATGAGATAAATCCCGACTGCCTCTTCATCGGCGCCACGCACAGCCATTCAGCACCCGATGTCCGACTCGTACCCTACGGCATGTCGAAATACGGTAGAGATTATAAGAAGATCATCATGTCGGATATGTTTTCTGAAGAAGATGACAAATACGGCATGTGGCCGCCGGTTGACTTCGGTGTGATGCCGCCCGCAGATTATGCCGATTTCGCCGCCGAACGCATAGTGGAGGCGGTTCAAAAGGCCTGGGACAATCGGGAATCCTCCGCGATAGCCTACGGGATGGAGCAGGCCGTTATCGGCCGCAACCGGCGCCTGACCTATAAGGACGGGCATAGCAAAATGTATGGCAATGCAGGAACACAGGAATTCAGCCATGTCGAAGGATACGAAGACCATAAAGTGCAGGCGATGATGACGTACGACGAGGACGGTAAACTGACCGGTATCGTTGTCAACGTGCCCTGCCCTTCGCAGGTCAGAGAGAATTCTTTCCTCATCAGCGCGGATTACTGGCATGAGACACGGAAGGAATTGCGCCGACGGTTTGGCCCTCACATTCATGTCCTCGCCCAGTGCGCCCCGGCCGGCGATCAGTCACCGCATGTGCTGATCGGCTCCCGCGCAGAAAAACGTATGTGGGGCCTTCATGGAACCGACCTGAGCCGCAATCGCTCAAAAGAAACCAGCACGCCTTGCGAAGAGATCGCGCGGAGGTTAGCTGAAGCCCTGGAATATATTATTCCCGCCGCTGAAAAGGAGATCGACTGGAAGCCGGATTTCTGCCACAAGATCGAAAACCTCAAACTGCCGCGCCGCATGATTTCCGAAAAAGACGTCGAGGAAGCGTTGGAAGAGGCGCGGCCGTTCAAAGGTAAATATTTTCATTTACTCGATGAGATCAGAAACAACCCTGAAACCCGCAAGCAGCCGCGCTGGTACACCGAGGTAGCCAAAGCTTATAGAAAAATGGAACGCGGCGAGAGGGTCAAGAAGCGGTTCGAACTGCAAAAAGAGCAGCCGTTAATGCCGATCGAAGTGCACGCCTTACGCATTGGCCAGACAGCCTTTGCCACCAACCCGTTCGAGCTTTACCTCGACTACGGGGTGTGCATCCAGGAACTGAGCAAGGCAATACAGACGTTTCTGATCCAGAAGGCGGGCTGCAGCGGCACCTACCTGCCCAGTGCACGTTCGGTAGCGCACAAAGGATACGGCTCGGTTCCGGCCAGCACGAATATCGGACCGGAAGGGGGAGATGTTCTGGTTCATTGGACAACGGAAGCTATTAGTGATATGTTTACTTAATAGGTCCTTAAAATACTCACATCGACTTCAGAGCGAAGTCTCTGAAAATGAGTAGATACTTAAATTTTTGGAGGGAAAATTATATGTTTAGATTAGGAACTGCACAGTCCGATATAACTCCATCACTGCCCATGATTATGGGGGGCTCGTTCAGGAAATTCGAAAGCCGTGAAGTGCTTGACCCGATTATGGCCAACTGTATTGTGGCGGATGACGGAGAAGAACGTATAGCTTATGTCAGTTGTGACCTCGGCAGTGTCTCGCGCGATATGCTTCTTTCGATCCGCAGACAGGTTAAAAACGCCACGGGCACCCCTGAAGAAAATGTTTTTGTCATGGCCTCGCATAACCACTCCGGCCCGACGGTTCAGGCCAAACGCGACAATCCGTTCGGCGATGATGAGAGAACGCCGGAGATTGAACTGACGCGTTCAAAACTGGCCGACGACATTGCCGCCTGTGTTATCAAGGCTCATGAACAGCTCGTGCCCGCCCGTATGGGATACGGCCGTGGGAGGTTCGAGACAGGTGCTTTCAATCGCCGGTTTATCATGAGCAACGGACGCAGCCGGATGCACGGCGGTAAAAATCTGGAACGGCTCAAATCCGAAGGCCCCATAGACCCGGAAGTGCAGGCCGTATGGTTTGAGGACGGCGACAGAAAACCTTTAGCAGTGATGGTCAGCTATGCAGCCCATCCCACGAATTTTTACGGCCGGCCCGTTGTATCCTCCGACTTCCCCGGTTTTATGCGTAAAGCCCTTCACGTGGTTCTGGGCGATGAGATACCCATCTTATACCTCCAGGGCGCCTGCGGCAATATCATGTGCCAGAATGCCGCCGACCCCGATTCTCCGCGAGGGCTGGAAAACGCCCGTCGAACCGGATGGGCTCTGGCTGGTGAAACGCTCAAAATCATTGGCGATAACAGCGCAGACTCCGAAGAAATTGGCGTGTCGTCCTGCAGGCGGATAATCAATATCCCTTACCGGGATGTCCCGCCGATGCCTTTCAATGAGGCCCGGGAAAAATGGGAATACTATAAGAACCACTGGGAGGAGTTCCTCAAACTTGACATAGAGGATCGCGGCAAGGTCCACAGCACACTGCGCCTCGAGGGGTATATGCAGGAAGGAAAAGGGGAAGAGACCGAACTGGCAGCTTTTGCCTTGGGCGATGTCCTGTTTGCCACCAATCCGGCTGAGCTTTTTATCGAATATCAGATCGATATAAAGAACCGCTTCAAAGGCCGCAAGGTCATCGTTACCGAGCTGACCAACGGCCGCATTTCCTATGTACCGACCAGGCTGGCCTGTGCTCTGGGTGGCTATGAAACAATCATCACCAGGTTCAATCCCGGCACGGGCGAA
>PUNP01000096.1 GCA_003551785.1 Candidatus Brocadiaceae bacterium
ACAGCGGTATTTAGGGTAACAGTGCATAACATTTCAGGCAGTCCTTCAACTTTGCGGATGTATTAATGATCAAGAAGGTTTTGGCATTAAAGATCATCGCGAACAGAGTTGCTTATTTCTGGTTGCTGGTAAAAAAAGACAAGTCTGCAGCATACCAGTAACTAACAACCAGCAACTGATATCTCCTTATACTATAAGTGATTACGATTCGTTTGCGCAATCACTAACATCAACAAAGATGACAGAGAGCCACATTTTATCACCGTATGTATAGTCAATCACATCGGGGACTCATCAATGCCCACAACTACACCTTTTGGTGAAGCGAGACTGATGGTGAAATTGTTTCCATTGCCCGAAATGGCGATGATTTCCTCAGTGAGCGGGATTCTCATTTCTTCTTCCCCTGAGGTTGGGTCTAACCTCAGCAATGCATTATCTGTTGAGATGAAGTAGAGTCCTCTCTCTCCGGCACCGATGAATTTTTTCGAGTCCGTATGCGACCATATTTCTTGCGGTTCAGGGGTAAGGCGGATGAGAATGGATTCAGCACCTCTGGTAGTGATCAAGAGCAGGTCCTCATCTAAGAAGACTGGCGGGGCGGTAATAGCGGAGCCTGTAGGGAATCTCCATTCTATATCTAAAGTTTTGACATCGGGTTTAGCGGCCAGGCATTTAAGGAAACCATCCTGCATGCCTAAAAAAATCTTTCCTTTATTTATGGCTGGCCCGGAAGATATCGGGGTAGGTGTACGAGGTTGCCAGTAACGAACCACTCTGCCGTTATCAGGGTCAACTACTATCAGGCGTCGGTTGCTTGTGATGGCCAGAATATTGTTGTCGAAAGCTATCGGCTCTAAAGCGCCTCCATATACAGTGTTAGTCCATAATGGGGCACCGGAGTCAATATCTAATTTGACAATGGCACCGGTCGCTGACCCGGCGATAAGAGAGCCGTTGAAGGGGAGCGGTCTTATATTCAGAGGTATACTGAGGGGCAAACGGCGCTTAATGTTTCCTGATTGAGCACTTATAACGAGTAAACTGCGAAAAGTGTGCAGGTAGATGTTTTCATTATCAGCAGTGGGTGGGGCGGTTATGACATCTTTAAGGCGTGTGATGCCTAAAAGGTCGCCTGAATCAATGTTAACATGAAATACTCTTGCTTCGGGACTTTCGATAATTAAGCGATTTCGTAAAGCATCGAATCTTCTAAACTTGTCTTGACTTTTCACGTTTTCCCTAAGGTCTAAAGACCATTTAGCATTAAGACCGTATTCAGATAAGTCGGCCGGAGTGATATTTTCAGCGAAAAATTGGACAGTCTGAGTTTCAGCATCGCGGGGGTGTTGTTCTTTATGTTCTAACTTTTCATCGGTGTCACCGTTAGAGGGTAAAGATGGGCACCCCAAGCTTGCGAGGAGGATTACTGGTATGCAGAAAGACAGCGAAAGTTTAGAAAAGAAAGATGCTCTCATCTTGATATCTCCCGGTTGTATAAAAATGTTAATTGTAGTAAGTAGATTTGATGTTAAGTCCTCATTGAACTACACATCTACTCCGAGCTAGTGGCATGCTGGCGGATGCCAGCGTTCCCGGCAGCGGCAAACGGCGGTTTCAGCATTCATGACTTAAAAAATGAGACGTGGTTCACCGAGGACTTACATTTGACAGGCTCATAGTTTCTCAACACTATTGTACCCATCAAGGATTTCTTCTGAATAGTTTAGCAACTTAAGCAAATGATGTCAAATTTGTATTGCCTTTGATATTTTGTATTTCGCTCCGTATTGTCTTTGACTATATGAACCTAAAGTTGTATTATATTTAATTTAGCAAAACTAAAATAGGGGAAATGATGACTTTTTTACAGATTTTGATGATAGCATTAGGCCTCTCGGCGGACTCTTTCGCCGTTTCAGCGACGGAGGGAGTTTTATTGAAGCATTCCCGGCATATCCACAGTTTGCGAGTGGCAATTATATTTGGGATTTGTCAGGGGACTCTGCCTGTTCTGGGATGGCTGGCTGGTGCTAACTTATATGAATATATAGATGATTTTGCTGATGGAGTAGCTTTTATCATCATTTGCATTATCGGCATTAAGATGATTCTGGGTGGTTTAAAATACAAGGATTACGAAAAGGAGTCAGGCCATAGCACCGGATATAAACTTTGGTTCTTGGGGGTCGCGGTGAGTATAGATTCGATGGGGGTGGGGGTTAGCCTGGGGGTAGTTGGGGTCAGAATGTGGATGCCGGCTTTAATGATTGGTTCTGTTACAGCAGTAACCTGCGTTATTGGTGTGCAGTTAGGCGACCGTATAGGCAGTAGAATAGGGGAAAAGGCCGAAATCATCGGGGGGGTAATCCTGCTGATTTTAGGCTTTTCTTTTCTGCTTTAGATTTTTTATTAACAACGCACCTTTACTCATTGCAAACCTGTTGTGTTTTGATATATAATAGATGTTGGTTTTTTATATGTGCTCAGTGAATCTTGGCTGGGCACAATGGTGATGTGGGAATGGGTTCACAAATTTTGGTACAATCTTTGCGAATCATAGATTTAAAAGGGGTTTCTGTGTATGTTAGGCATTGATTTCGGACATAAGTCAGTGAGAATAGTCGAGGTGGTGGATGGACGGGTTACGAATGCCTGCAAGGTTGATTATCCGCAAAATGAGCATGGAGAAGAGGCAGGTGACAGCAATGTTGCACAAGCTTTGCAGCGGGCCGTTAACAGTATAAAAGCTGCTAAAAAAGGGGCCTGGGGCAGCATTGCGGGCGCATCGGTTATAACCCACCTGACGAACTACCCCGGTATGGAGGAGTCAGAACTTGGCGGTGCCGTAAAATTGGAGGCAGAGCAATTTGTGTCCAGGGATTGGAGTGAAATGGATTTTGATTATCAAATTCTGGACAGAACCGAGGAGGGCGGCTACAGAGTGCTCTTTGTAACGGCTCCGAAAGAATTGAGCGATAAAAATATTACTTTGTTCAAAAAGGCAGACGTTTGCCCATCGGGAATGACCGTTGATTCGCTTGCTATAGCTACGGCGTTTTTAGGAGGGCCTGAGAAAGCTGGACAGGATGCTTATCAAGGGGTGACAGATGGAGCTATATTAGTTCACATTGGAGCCCAAATAACGAGCATTGCGCTTTTGGATAAAGGGAAAATAGTTGTGCTCCGGGACTTTACTTTCGGTGGCAATGATATAACCAAAAAATTGATGCAGGAATTCAACACTGATTTTGAGGATGCCGAGTCCATTAAAAAGCAGGGTGGGGACGGTATAGATACACGGGTCAAGGATGGGGTTGAGAGAGCTATCAGACCCCTTTCACAGCAAATTTCAATGACTATGGGGTATGAACGACGCAAAAGACATCTTGATAGCAGCAATGTTTTCCTGGCCGGTGGCGGTGCAAGGGCGCCTGGGCTGGCCGAATTGATCGGGAGTAAGTTTGGGGCTGATGTTGAGTTTATGGATCCTTTTTCCGGCTTGAAGGTTGAATGTGAATTGCCGCCGGATAATGAACTCAAATCCGATTATACCGTTGCAGTAGGGTGTGCCCTTATAGGTGGGAGGGGGGAATGAAAAACAGGATTAATCTTATACGGGACAGAGCGGAAGAACCCCGCACCCTTTTGGAAAAAATGTCATTAACTGTTTTGGTAACCCTTTTGATTGCATATGTTATTACCTTTGGTCTCTCATTCTTCGTCGTGCGATCTTATTCAATCGAAACCTATTTTCTGAAAAATCGCATAGAGGGCTTCGAGCAAAGTTTACCGGCAAGGGAGCATGTATTTAGGGATGAAACTGAACGAGAGAAAGTTCTTGCCAATATTGAGAAACTGGAGCCGGCCGTGCAATTGTATGAACGACGTTGGGAATGGAATGGTATTCTGGATATCCTGAGAAATCACGTGCCCGAGGAAGTAGTTATTACTAATCTCAGCGGTAGGGCTTATGACAGGCTTCAGCTGCGGGGCGAAGCGTTGAAACCTGATGGGGGGGCACTTGAACAGATCAGAGGATTTGTGGAAGCGCTGGAAACCGATGCTTATTTTATGTCAATTTTTGACGATGTTGTCTGGAGGGGGTCCAGGAGTGTGCAGCGGCGAGAAGATGATCAAGCTATTATAGAATTCGATATCTATTGTGTTAAAAATTAATTACCCAATGCTCTATGAATGTTGAGAAAACAACGCGTTTTTTTATATTTGCTTACCCCGTGTTCGTATTGGCTTTAGTCGCATGGGGATGGCTTAACTATCGTGATGTAGGTACTTTGCGTGAAAAACTGGATAATGTTAAGGATGCCGCCCGTCAGGAAGTGGAAAATGCCGAAGATGAACATCGGATAACAGGTAAAGATGTCGAACTGCTCAATATTATTGCATCTCAATGGTCGGGTAAGCTTGAACGACGGGCCTCCGAAGTGCCGGTTATGCTCGATAGCCTGACACGAAACGTAAACGTTGATTTGAGCGATTATCGGTCCTCAGGCAAAATGGTTGAGGAAACCACAGGTTACGTCTTTGAAGAGGGGGAATCTACTGTAAGGGGGACATTTTCACGCCTTTTGGCATTCCTTAATGTACTGGAAAATAACCCCGATTTTTACGTAGAAATTACTTCTGTCAACTTTAGGCCCGCCAGAGAAAACGCAGTCCATGAGATGAGGTTAGCTATGCGTGTTCTGTTAGATTCCGTTGATATAGAGGAGGAAGGGTGAGTATGGATGATAAACAGAAAAAACAAATGCTGGTAATGGGGGTATTACTGGTTGTTTTGGGCGGGGTATGGTATGTCGTTCTTTTCGGTTTTCCCCTTAACGGTAATACTTCACCTGTACGGCGTGTATCTGAGGTGGAGCCAGACACGGAAGATGCCTATAATGATTTTTCCGATGTTGACGTGATAGAACTGCTTGCTCGGGTTCAGACTGTTTTTGAAGACCAGACAGCGGCGGATGACATTGATTGGGAGGTTTGGGAAGGAAGAGATATTTTCGTTCGCCCACCCCTTCCAACAGAAGAGCAAGGGGTTGAGTTAAGTGAGCATGAAGAAGATAAGGAGCAAGAGGTTGATGAAAAGGAAGAAGATGGAGTGGAGAAGGATATTAGCGAAAAGGGAGTTGTTTCCCTAAAAGATGCAGCCGAGGCCGATGTGAAAGAAGTCCTGGAATTGATCGCTGATATTGAATTGTCCGGGATTATTTGGTCGCAGCAAGACCCGGTTGCTGTCATTAATAATGCCGTTGTGCGTGAGGGAGATGCTGTAAAAGAAGATGTCAATGTACAACGTATTACCCGTGAATCCGCTATTTTGACTGTGCATTATGATCAGGCCGAGATAAGCATGGAAATCCAACTGAATCCATAACTTCAATGAGGTTGCTTATGGGAAGGAAAATATCGACTTTAAGTTTTAGCATGTTTGTGGTGTGTTTCACCTTTTTGTGTGGAACAGGCTTTCAGAATATGATGACCGCCCCCGTGTATGCCGCAAATGAAATTGAGGTTGATTTAAGTGAGTCCGGGCAAGCACAGGAAACCGAGGAGGTGATGACGTTTAATTTGAGAAGTATGCCTATGGAGGATTTTTTTGAACTCGTTTCTGAAAAGACCGGCATGAGTTTTATGGTCAAACAGGAGATCAAGGAAATGGAAGTCACCGCGTTCATGCCCGACACACGAGTCAGAACGGCTTTAGATGCTATATTGACAATATATGACCTGGCTGCGCGTGAGATTGATGAGGGTATATGGCTTATAGACCGCGAAAAGGCCGTTCCGTTCGACCCCGTGAGGGATATGGAAATTGAGTTGATCGAATTGAAATATATCGATGCCGATGATATAAAAACGACTATCGAGCCTTTTCTTTCGGAATACGGCAAAATTGCCGTCGTGGAAAAGTCCGGCTATTCGGGCTGGGAGGGAGAAGAGGGAGTAGGGGCGCGACGCAGGTCGGGGGACCAAAGACGACAGCGGGTGGAGTCGAACAAGTTGATGATCAGAGAAAAGCCCGAGTTGATGGAAAGACTGCGCTCTGTTATTGATTCAATGGACAGGCGTGCCGAGCAGGTTCTGATTTCCGCCCATATTGTTGAAGTAAGCCAGGATGCTATTCGAGATATAGGTTTGGACTGGGACCTCGACCGATCGGATGTTTTGGGTGAAATCGACTTCGGTGCCGCCGCACAGCCTTTGGATGAAGTGGCTATGCCCGGATTCAGCCTTGATATTCGACGTATCCCCGGGGCGCGATCGCGTGAGATGGGAGCTTTTTTGCGAATAATTGAGGAGGAAGCCGGCGGTGATATATTATCATCACCCCGCATGCTCACGGCCGACCGCCAGGAATGCAGTATTATGGTCGGCGAGAGGTTTCCCATCTTACTGACCGATGTCGACCCGGAAACCGGACAAAGGACGACTTCTCTGGATTATTATGAGGATGTGGGCGTCCAGCTTAACGTGCTGCCCAGAATACAGCACAACAGTGATATCAATCTGATTGTCCGCCCTGTCATCTCGACTCAGACCGATTGGGTGGAGGGGCGCGGCGAAGGAAATATTCTCCTTGCCCGGTATCCTGTTATCGGCACCCGGGAAGCCGAAACTCAAGTCTCTATAGAATCAGGTCAAACGATAGTTATCGGTGGGTTGATCAAAGAGCAAATGTCAGAAACGGTCAGAGGAGTGCCGCTCTTGCAAAATATACCGCTGATGGGGTCGCTCTTCCGCAGAGAATTTGAGGAAACCGAAAAGGTAGATCTTCTGATCTTCCTGTCCGCTGATATCATCTCCGCACCGATGGAAGCATCGGAAGAACGATTCAGAGAACAGGGCGAAGGTGTTGTAAGAGTGTTTGAAAACACTATAGAGCTGCGCGAATATCCCCAAGACGCTGGATCAGTGTATGACCTTACCGACAAGGAACCCTACAATATCGGCGAGAAGGTCACGCTCAATACCGAACCGAATCCCGGCTACGAGTTCGTCGAATGGACCGGTCATACCGACTTAATAGTCGAAGGTGCGGCAGACAGCAAGGAGATAGTAGTGAAAATGGAGGATGAGGATGCATGGTTTACCGCCAATTACCGACTGATTGATTTCAATATCGATGTCATGCCGGAACCGGATTACGCCGGCAGAGCTTTTGATCGTGTAGGAGCTGAGCACTATAACCGCGGCGATAAAGCAAGGTTGAAAGCCCAGCCGGAGCCGGGATACGAGTTCTCTCATTGGGACGGCGATGTAGAACACGTGCGGGATGTCGATTCACCCTCAACGCTTGTCTCATTTTATGATCGCGATTTAACGATAAAAGGCCGCTTTATTCCTATTGATTATTTTGTTACAATTAACGCGGTTCCGGAAGATTACGGGGTTGTAACCGATCACACCGATGGTGAACCCTACCATATCGGTGATGAAGTTCAGATCTCCGCCGAACCGCATGTCGGACGCAGGTTCTTAAAATGGACCGGCGACGTCGATTTTGTTGATGATCCGAAGGCTCAGGAGACTACCATCCAGATTCCGGCGGGAGATGTAGAGTTAACTGCGCAGTTCGAAGCAATTGAGTATGAACTCAAACTGCAAAAAGACCCGTGGAGGCGGGGGAACTTGATCGATTTAACCGATGACAAACCCTACTATTTTGAAGATGCCGTGGAGGTGATGGCACTTCCTACCCCCGGCTTTCAGTTTGATGGGTGGAGCGGAGATGTTGAAATACTTGAAGACCCTGGAGCTAAGGTGACTTCCGCCGTTATGCCCGCTCATGATGTCACACTTCAGGCTCTGTACGAGCCTATTGACTATGCAGTTACTCTTGGAGCCGAACCGGAAGCATATGGCCAAGCGGCTGATGTTACTGCGGCTACCTATTATAATCTTGGCGATACCGTAAAGATTGAAGCTTTAGCTGAACCTGAATACGAATTTCAGTATTGGGCAGGGGATATTTACCTTCTTGACGACCCGTTTTCAGCCCGGACGGAGCTGATTATGCCGCCACGTAATGTGAGTATGAAGGCTGTTTTCGCTGGTAAGCCGGTTGAGTTAAAAATTGGCGCCAGACCCGATGGATACGGAAGCGCTGCTGTCGAAGCGAAATTTGAACCATGCAGGATTCATGATGTTGTGGTATTACGGGCTGAGCCAGAAGCGGGGTATAAATTCGTCAGATGGGAGGGGGATTTGGAATATATCATTGATGGCGATCCTCAAACCCAAGAGGTTAAAGTGAAACTTCTGGATACGGAAGTAAATTTCAACGCTTTATTTAAGCCCATTGAGTATGACATCATTTTAGGTAGTAATCCGCCGGTAGGAGGGGTTGCTTTGGATATTAGCCGGGAGGCACCCTATAAATATGGGGACAGCGTCAAATTGTTTGCCAGAGCGAATGCCGGGTATGTGTTTAAGGGGTGGAGTGGTGATTCGGAGTTTCTTGACGATGCTGATTCCCTGAGTCCGGTCTTGACTTTAACTAAAGTTAGAAGAAGGGGCAAAGATAGCTTTTGGCGAAAGGATTTACTGCTGCCGGAGGAGAAATTACGCATAGATGCTGAGTTTGAACAGGAATATTAACCTGCATTTCATAAATCAATGGTTAATCCCTATTTATTGTATTTTAATCCTCATCGGTTAATCGTGAAAGCAAATGTATACTGGCAGCTTGTTGCGAAAAAAACTTAGCTATTTCTGATATGTCAGAGGACAAATTTTGTATTTCTTTTTCGAGTGAATATTGGTCTAAGGTCATTTTAACGGCATTACCTGAGGGTATAAAAGGCAAAGATAAGACCTGTTGTTCGGCCGGTGCCGGGGGGGGTGGTTTCGATGAAAATTTATCCGTAATGAGCAGCCCGACCAGACTAAATCCGAAAAACACTAAAACGGCAGCAAAGGCCCACTTCTTTTGCTTTGTCAACGTTGGACGGCGATGTGTTACAGCAGCATCTCTTTGTGGAAGTTCTTCCATAATTGTTGCATAAGAGTCAGGGGCCACTCTGCTATATTGCACTTTACCGCTTGCCAGAGACCTATCAACCATTGTCTGATCCTTGTAATACCGGTTACAACGCCGACAGCGCTTTATATGAGAAGAGGTCAGACAGCCCGGGGAGCGTCCCTCATCAACGCTGCATGCAATGAACCATCTGAATATTCGACAAAACATGATAAATACCTCCTTTTATTGCTCGTTTTCTAAAATACAAGCAAGGGAGTTCCTTGCCCGGTGCAGCAAAACCCGTACATTGACGGAAGATTTGCCCATGGTATGGGCAATCGACCGGTTATCCATCTCTTCTTTATAATGCAGCCAGAGTACAGTAAACTGATCCGTTGAAAGTTTGCGGGCGGCTTCCCAGACTAATCTTGCATGGTCGGCATCATCAACCTTCTTTTCATGAGAAGGACAGCTACAGGCATTTTCGAAAAGCTGTGAAGTTGGCTTTTTCTGACGGAGGTAAGAGACCATGCAGTTGTGTGCTATTGAAAAAAGCCATGTTTTGAAGCTGTATCTTGGATTGAAGCTTTTGATGCCCTTAAAAGCATTCAAAAATGTATTTTGAGTAATGTCTTCAGCATCTTGTCTATCTCTAACCTTATTGATGACAAAAAGAAAAACATTTTCATAATATCTTTGAACAAGCTGCTCAAAACATTCGGCACAGCCTTTCTTTACCTGCTCTGCAAGTTTTCGGTCGGTAGTGTTCTCTATTTCTTTTCTTTCGATGTGGCGGTAAACTCCTATCTTTTAAAAAAACTCCGTCTTTAATTATTGAGTCAAATCTGCTTTTTTCATTTAACGGTCATAGGGGAATTTTTCCCGCGGTAAAATATGGATGGGTGTGGAAAGTGTTGGTGGCATCGGTATTGACGTCCCGGAAAGCCTTTTATCGGGGAAACCAACCTGTACGAAATAAGCAAGGTATCCCTCTTCCGGTTCTTCGACTTCTACCGTGATCTGGCGGCCGTCCGGTACCAGATGCTGACGCCTCCAGGTAGAGTTTCTGAAATCCCTGCTGGAGTTCTCCGCTGTGAAAAGACTCACCAATACGCTTTCACTGTCCCAGCTGACCTTCATGTTACCATCATCATTGTGTTCATAGTCCAGAACAGGCATAGGGAGGCCCTCCAGGGTCTGGTTAAAGAAATACATCAGCGTTGGGATCATTTTCATATCGACATCGTGCCCCACGCCAACCCCGTAATGCAGACTTTTTGGTTCCGGCAGGTCGTCGAAATACAGGCTTGCCGCATCTGCCACCCAGTAAGGATCGTTTGTACCCAGGATAATCAGTTTGGGCATATTCAAAAGATCACGGTAAGAGTAAGGATCAACTAACTCCTCCAGCTGACGGCCTTTTTCTGTTTTCATCCTTTCGATAATATTGAGTTCGGAATAATCGGTGATCATCTCGCTGTATTCTCCGTACGACTTGAGTTGACGTTCCATATGTTCACTCAGGTTAAGCATATCTATAACTACCGGGACAAGTCCCGTGACTCGTTCATCAACAGCGGCAACCAGATAACTCGTCCAGCCTCGTTTCGATCCCCCACCCACTATAAAACTATTGATATCCAGATTATGCTTTTCTTGCAAGAATGATTCTACGGCATCCATTGCCCGCACGCCAGACTTTGCCATTGGCAGCAGCAACGGCCAATCCTCCTCACCGCTCTCCAGGTAATGGTCAAAAGTTTTCGCAATTAAAGCGTCTTCACGAAGGCCGCCCATCAACGGCTGATTGGGCACTTGCTGGAGTATAGCTAGCGGGGCATGTATCTGGGTGGCAATAAAACTTTCAACCGAACTGTCAAGATTAAGTGATGGTGGGGAGGGATCATTATTTCCCCCTTCAATAATTAATATCGCACTGTCTTCATGCACAGGATTATCTGGCAGATAGATGGTTAGCCAATGCTCCCACTCGATTCCCCGCCAGTTTTGGGAGATAAAATGCAGGACGGAAAGGGAGCCTCCTGAAAAACTCACTTCTTTTTTCAAAGTATATTGGTATGCATTGTCTTCAGCCTGTATGTAGCGTTGCAGTACTCCGGAAGAAGCATCAATTGCGCTTATGTTTAACAAAAAACAAGACATAGCGATGGCTGTACAAATTATGGTTTTACCAAACATCGTTTTATCCCTTGTTATCATTTGATTCTATACATGCTTTTACAATAAAGCCCATTTACCTGCATATTTCATAAATCAAAGGCAATATTTAATATAACAAATTGAACTACAATGTTTTAAGTGTCATTTTTGAGGCATTCAAAATTTACAGTGTGTACAACCGGTTTCTCAAACGGCGGTTTACCCTGCGGGCGCGTCTTCAGCGGCACATCTGCGGCAAAAGTCTGCACTTGCAGTATAAGAATACAGCGGCGT
>PUNP01000162.1 GCA_003551785.1 Candidatus Brocadiaceae bacterium
AATACGCAACGATCTACCGCGCCCTTTCAGGGCGCAAAAATACGTGTGAATCATCACCTCGGGTTGAAACCCGAGGCTACCGTACTTTGCCCCATCCGGGGTAAGGTCTTTGCTTTCGCTCCAGCGGGGCGAGGTTAGGTAGCCCCTGTTTTTAACCAGGGGTAATAAATGATGAAAAGATAAATGCGCCCCGGCTGAATCCACAAAATCAAGTGGAATGGACCACTAGTCGCTGGTCCTTTTGTGCCCGGTCGGATACGTCACAGACACGAATGTCTGTGCTACTCAACAACGACAAAATAACAGCATTTGCCCACATACACTTCTATGGAGGTAATATGAGTACAAAAGCTGACAGGCCAAATGTTTTATTGGTGATGGCTGACGATATGGGATTTTCCGACCTCGGGTGTTATGGCAGTGAAATCGGTACTCCCAATTTAAATTCACTTGCGGAAGGCGGCTTGCGTTTCACATCCTTCTATAATTCCGCACGATGCTGTCCGACACGCGCCTCGCTGTTGACAGGTCTGCATCCTCACCAGGCGGGAATAGGCCAGATGGTGAATGACAGGTCAGCTGAGAAAGGCAAGGCATACCTCGGCCATCTTAATGACGAATGCGTGACACTTGCCGAGGTTCTAAAAACGGCGGGTTATGCGACATATATGTCCGGCAAATGGCATGTCGGCGAAGAGCATCCGAATTGGCCTATGGATAGAGGGTTTGAG
This sequence comes from Candidatus Brocadiaceae bacterium, assembly GCA_003551785.1. Next base: position 732 of record PUNP01000162.1, read on the forward strand.
CGCCATTATGGTCTTATCAGCGGTGGAATGAATTATTTCGATATCACTAAAGCAAAGGCGCCGAACGTCAAGCGCCGGTTTTCTAATGAAAACGAAGATTATACACCGCCATCTGAAGGGTTCTATGTCACTGATGCTTTTACTGATTATGCAGTGGAGAGAATTACGGAACATGACAGTACCGAAAGCCCGTTTTTTCTCTACCTTGCCTATACCGCCCCACACTGGCCGCTGCACGCTCTGCCGGAAGATATTGCTAAATACGAAGGTAGATATATTGACGGCTGGCCGGCTCTGCGCCGTGAAAGATACCGCCGGCTTATTGAACTTGGGCTCATCAATCCGCTGTGGCCGCTGTCTCCACAGGATGAAAATGCTTATGACTGGGATATGCTGGATAAAGATATGCAATCTTTTATGGCCCGGAAAATGGCTGTTTACGCTGCACAAATCGACAGGATGGACCAGGGTATTGGACGTGTCGTAAATGCTTTGAAGCAGAAGGGCGAGTTTGATAATACTCTTATTCTGTTTCTTTCCGATAACGGGGCCTGCCATGAAGGCGGTCCGTTGGGGTTTGATCGGCGGGATGGTTTAGGGGGAGAAATCGGTACCGTTGATTCTTATCAGAGTTATGGATTAAGCTGGTCTAATGCGAGCAATACCCCATTCCGCCGCCACAAACACTGGGTTCATGAAGGCGGGATTTCGACCCCGCTGATCGCGCATTGGCCGGGCGTGGTGCGACCGGACACCTTGACTGAACAGGTCGGGCATGTAATGGATTTTATGCCGACTTTCTGCGAACTCGCCGGTGCGGAATACCCCGACGTTTTTAACGGTAATCAGATTACCCCGGTGGAAGGGAAAAGCCTTGTTCCGGTGCTTAAAGGAAAAAAACGTATACCGCATGACATCCTCCATTGGGCGCATGAGGGTAATCACGCTGTCAGAAACGGGAAATGGAAATTGGTTATGGAAAGTGAAAGCCCGTGGGAACTCTATGATATGGAAGAGGACAGAACGGAAATTAACAATTTGGCTGAGTCAAAGCCCGAAAAGGTCAAAGAATTGGAGGAGGTGTTCAAAGATTGGGCGGCAAAGGTCGGGGTGTAGGTCCTTAAAATACTCACATCGACAATTTTTTGTCGATGTACGAAAAAATTAACGAAAACGACAAATATCCAATATCCAACACTCAATATCCAATGACAAAGGAACGAGAATATGATCTGGAAGATGCCAGGAGCGTGGCTGAAAAGGCAATAATGAGCAAATGCCGCTATTTCAAGAGCAACCGCGACCCTACCGGGGCGCATTTATCTTTGTATCATTTATTCCCCCCTGGTTAAAACCAGGGGCTACCTAACCTCGCCCCGCTGGGGCGAAGACAGAGGCCTTGCCCCGGAGGGGCAAAATACGGTAGCCTCGGGTTTCAACCCGAGGTGATGATTCACACGTATTTTGCGCCCTGAAAGGGCGCGGTAGATCGATGCGTTTTGGCAATTGTGCGCTTTTCGGCCACGCCCCTAGCGACTTACGACTGATTTTGCATCAGCCTATGCGTTGGACGATGCTGTATTGGAAGGCGCCTCATTTTCAGAGCGCCGTCCGCTTATTGATCACATATTAAGGAAATTGTTGAGCAGTTTGGGGCCTTCATCGGTCAGGAAAGATTCGGGGTGGAATTGGACTCCTTCAACGGGGAGGGTTTTGTGACGTATTCCCATTATTTCGTCTTCTTGCGCACGGGCGGTTACGACAAGGCATTCCGGCAGTGAGGTTTCGGGGACGGATAGCGAGTGATAGCGCGTGGCGCGGAAAGGGTTGGGGAGGCCTTTAAATATACTTTTGCCGTCATGATGAATCATGCTTGTCTTACCGTGCATGAGCCGTCTGTGTCGCACTACCTGCGCGCCGAAACTTTGAGCGATGCACTGGTGCCCCAGGCATACGCCCAGAATGGGCGTTATGCCTGCAAAAGATTTGATAATCTCGTTGGAGACGCCTGCTTCATTGGGTGTGCAGGGGCCCGGTGAGATGATGATGTGGTCGGGAGCTATGTCCTCCACTTCCTCGGGGCTGACTCTATCGTTTCGCCTGACTTGGATTTTGGCGCCAAGCTCCCCCAGACGCTGCACCAAGTTATACGTAAATGAGTCGTAATTGTCGATGATTAATAGCATGTTATGATTGCCGCTGAAAAGCTGAGTATAATACCGATTAATTGAGTCTGAATAAACAGAGGGACGAGTCGCATAAAGTTCGCCGCGTATGCCCGAAGGTGAACCATGTTCGGTGCCCGATGGGCCTGACTCCACCCATGCCGCATATTTGAATACAATAAATACTATCGCAATAATTACCTTTTAGTCAAGCGAAAGCAGGTTAATTAATGGTGAATGAGCATAAATTAAACATTCTCCCTTTTGAGAGGCTGGATTATAGCCGTGCATTTGATCGGCAGATAGAACTTTTGAAAAGCTGCCTTGAATCCGGCGGTGTCGAAAATTATTTTTTCCCGGTTGAGCATCCACCGGTAGTCACTTTGGGGCGTTCGGCTAAGAACGCAGGAGAACTAAAATTACCCGTCGAATCACTTTTAGAAAAGGGGGTGGATGTTGTTGAGACCAACAGAGGCGGCAAGATAACTTACCATGGCCCGGGGCAATTAGTTGCTTATCCTATCCTGAGTTTGCGGGGACGAGGGCGCGATTTGCATCGTTATCTGCGCGAGTTGGAGGGATGGTTAATTGAGTTATTGGGGGAATATGATGTCAAGGCTCAGCGCAATGAGCCGCATACCGGGGTATGGGTTGACGACGCCAAGGTCGCCAGCATAGGCATTGCTGTGAAACGCTGGGTGGCCTATCATGGCATTGCACTGAATGTGAATACATCCATGGACTATTTCGATTATATCGTGCCCTGCGGGCTAAAGGGTGTGCGTATGGTCTCTTTGTCTGATTTGACAGGTGAAGATTTTAATATGAAGGAAGTAGTTTGCGAAGCCGCTAAAATCTTTGCTCGTCGATTTGGTTTTCATAATTAGAGGAAAAGAATTATGACAAAAAACATACAAAAATCGTCAGATGAAATACCTGTTCTTGCCGAATATGACGTAGTAGTTTGCGGTGGCGGGCCGGCCGGCTGTGCCGCTGCAATCGCCGCCGCCCGAAACGGCGCCCGCACACTGCTCGCCGAAAAATACGGCTTCCTCGGCGGCGCCGCCGTCGCCCAGCTCGTCCATGTCGTGCTCAGCACCAACGGGGTTGACTTCCAGGGCATCTGGCACGAATGGGCCGGGCGGCTCATGAAAGCCGGTTTTATGCCGCCGCTTATACACACCCCGGCTAAAGGCTGCCCATCCGGTCAGTTAATACGCAGTTCAGCCGACCCCGAAGGCATAAAACTGGTGTGGGACCGCCTCATGTACGAGTCGGGTGCGGAGAGCCTCTTCATGGCCCATGTCTGCGACGTATGTTTAGAAGATAATATCGTGACCGGTGTGGTTCTGCATACGCGTGCCGGGCTTAGGATAGTGCGCGCCGCACGGGTCATTGACGCTACGGGGGATGCGGTCGTCTGCCATCAGGCCGGTGTGCCGTGGGATCGCGGGGTTACAGGCAAACCATGGGCGCAAAAGGTCGCCCTGAACCGCCGGTTCGGAGGGATCCCTGTCCCGGGCACAAAGGGCGGAAAGGTACCTGGGGCCGGTGGGAGCGTGGGATACAGGCCGGAAACACGAGGATGGGTGCAAAAACTGAAAGTCGACCCGCTCGACCCGTTCCAGGTCTCTGAAACACTGCGGAACGCGCGGAGTGATATACATCGGCAGGCCGAAGCGCTTTCGCCCGGACATTATCTTCTCGATACGGCTTGCGAACTGGGTGTGCGCACCTCGCGAATCGTTCAGGGGATCGACCGGGTGACCGACGATGACGCCTGGAACCTGCGTAAACGCAAGGATGCCGTCGCCCGTTCTTCCTGGGAGATCGACATTCATCCGCCCGATGATGAATCGGCGCCTGAGCGTACGCTGAAGGGAGGCGGGGAGGAATATGTGGAATTTTCCGAAAAGCTCGCCGCCGGCGAATGGTTTGACATACCCTACGGCGCGTTGGTGGCTTCGGAGGTGGACAACTTGCTTGTGGCCGGACGCTGCATCTCGGCAGGTTATCATGCACAGGGCTCGCTGCGTATTCAGCAGACCTGCATGGCCACCGGCCAGGCCGCCGGCACGGCTGCCGCAATCAGCCTGGAAAAGGATGCCATCCCGCGCAAATTAAATCCCATGGCGGTAGTTGCCCAATTAGAAAAAGACCGTGATGTTGAACCGGTTTGTCAACCCTAACCTGCATAAATTGAGAATGCCCATATGAAATTCGACACACACGTACACACGATCATTGAAGGCAACAAGCCCGAAAACATGACAATTGATGAACTTATCCCGGCCGCGAAAGGAGCTGGGGTGGACGGGATCGTTATTACCGAGCATAACACTGTCCTTCCGGATAAGGAGTTCCATGATCTGCAGCAGAAGGCGGGCGATCTGATCATTCTACAGGGGGTTGAGTTTGGATGCACGGATGGTTTCGACTATCTGGTTTACGGTTCGACGGGATTTTTACCCCTGGAGGAGGTAATTACCCCTTGGGAACTTGTGAATACGGTTCATGAAGAAGGCGGATTCGTGGCCGTTGCGCATCCCTATCGTCCTCCTGATAAAGTCATACCGTCCCATATCTATGAACTGGGCCTTGATGGGGTGGAGGTCAAAAGCTTCAACCTCCAAAGCAAGGTCGCGCAGGTAAAGTGCCTTGCTCTTGCGCGCGAACTCAACTGCGTGCCCATTGCCGGGACGGATCACCACGCTCACTGCCCGGATCGGGTGGGTAAAATCGGGATAGAACTGGAAAGAAGAGTCAACTCCATAAGCGATTTCGTGCAGGAGCTAAAAAAAGGGCATTTGAAAATATACGACCGGGTGGATTTCTGATTGACTTGTTGCATTGTCAAATGACGATCGAAATAATCAGTCATTATTTCCACGGGGACAAGCCCCGTGGGGAGATTAGGTGGACAAAACGGTTCTGGTGATCAGTCATCAAATCCACGGGGACAAGCCCCGTGGTGGTTCTATCACTTCGTTCAGGTTTGGCGGCTTGGTCCCCGCAGGCTCGCGAGGGAGATTTCACGCTGCCTGCCGATGGACAACCCGGAGATTATAGTGTATAATTCTGCTGTTATCAATGATCGCATCGGGATACGCTACACATCGGACCATCTTCCGATTTTGGCTGGTTTTCGGTTCGGCGTGCCATAAAGAGTTATGTTTTTTTACGGAGACAAATCAATGAAAAAACGCAATATTATTCATTTCCATGCAGAGAGTTATGACGGACGTATGCTCGGCGTGCTCGGCCACCCGGCGCTGCGTAACGCTACACCACACATTGACCGTCTTGCTGATGAAGGAACGATGTTCGACAAGGCCTATTGCAGCCATCCCATTTGCTGCCCTTCACGTGCCAACATGTGGTCGGGGCGCTATACTCAGCATTGTGAGAGTTGGAACAACTATAAGGGGCTTGAGTCCGGCATGTGGTCGTTTCTCGATCATATTACTGAAACCCATACGAAACAGACTTATGGCAAGCTTGATTACCTGTCCGGGTCTCACACCATCCAGGCGCGTCTGACTGCCTGGCTGGGTGCCGCTGGCATAGATAAACCGGAATATGATGAAGACCATTCACAATGTTTCGAGGTGAGCGATGATAGCGATTACCGATGCCATAAGGAGGACTGGGATAAGGTCGATCAGGCTGTCGAATTCCTCAAAGAACGTAAAAAGGAGCAAAACGACGGTGGGAAACCTTTCTTCCTGTCACTCAGTTCGTCGTTAGTGCATGCGGCCTTCCGCACCAATAAATATTGGCTGGATAAGATCAAGCCCGAACTCGTCGATATACCGCCGATAGATGACACAGACCATCCCTGCCGCCGTTTCCAGCGCATGGCTAAGGCATGGCGGTATGGGTTCGAGGACGAGACGGTGAGACAAGTCAGGCGCATTTATTTCGCGATGTGCGCCGAGTGCGATGCGATGGTGGGCAAGCTATATGAGGCTATGAAAGAACTGGGACTTGACGAGAACACGTATTTCGTCTTCACCAGTGACCACGGTGAGCTGGCGCTCGAGCATCAGAACTGGTATAAAATGTCGCTGCTTGAGGGCTCAGTGCGTGTGCCGATGATCATGACCGGTCCCGATATCGTTGCCGGCCGGCGCTGCGATAATATCGTTTCGCTGATAGATATCTGTCCGACATTTATGGAAATGGCCGGCCTGCCGCCGCGGGAAGGGCTTGATGGTGAATCGCTGATGCCGCTCGCCAGGGGCGAAACAACTCGGAGTCGCAACCTGGCCTACGCATGCCATACCGGCACCGCGCTCAATACCTCGGCCTATATGCTCCGCAAAGGACAATGGAAATATGTCGCTTATGCCGGCTATCCCTCTCAACTGTTTGATATGGAATCCGATCCCGGCGAAATCCACGACCTGTGCCGGGAAAAACCGGAAATTGCCGATAAACTCGATGCCGAACTCCGGGATATTGTCGATATTGAGGTAACACATCAGAACTGGCTGGAATATAATAAAAATGCCTTTCGCCAGCTCAGGAGACAGGCGAAGCGCGGGCTTTACTTGGATGACAGCTACGGGCTGCGCAATAGTCCGTCTTCAGATTATATGACCATTATGGAAAATGCTTTTACCGGCTATGATGAAGAGGACGAACGGCGTGTGCAGAGGTGGCTGGATACTTAGACGCTATAACAGCGACGGTTTATCCTGCATATTTCTTGCAGTATACGAATACAGCGGCGTTGTACATTTGCCACATATGCACCACTGAAAACGCGTGAAATATGCAGGTTATGACAGTGCAAGCGCTGGCGAGGCTGCATAGGGTAAAAACAGAGACATTGCCCCGGGCGGGGCAAAGTACGGTAGCCGCGGGTTTCAACCCGAGGTGATAGTTCACACGTATTTTGCGCCCTGAAAGGGCGCGGTAGATCGTTGCTTATTGGCTTAATCTCGGGTTATTGGGTCTTCCAGTGACAAAAAGAGGGTAATTTTTATGAGTGTTATGAGCAGACGAGAGAGGCTGCAGGCGACTTTGAAAGGCGCGTCCGTGGACCGTCCGCCGGTGTCTTTTTACGAAATCAATGGCCTGGATGAAAAGCCTGATCCGGACGATTCTTTCAATATCTATTCCCACCCGTCGTGGCGTCCGCTCATTGAGTTGGCGAGGGAGAAGACGGATCGCATCGTCATGCGCGGTGTACCGTTTAAACCATGTCAGCCGGATCCGATCGAATCCGTCACGGAAACAGATACTTTTATCGAAAACGGAAGCCTTATTACCATAAGACGCGTTCAAGCCGGGGGTCGTGTATTAACGTCCCGCACCCGGCGTGATCCGGACGTCAATACAGTATGGACAGAGGAACATTTACTCAAGGATACGGACGACCTCCAGGCATTTCTGGATATCCCCCCGCCCGAACCCGACGGCACGGTCGATCCGGAGCCGGTGCTGCAAGCCGAAACCGCTCTGGGAGATACGGGTATCGTTATGCTGAATACGTCGGATCCTCTTTGCCGGGCAGCGTCACTTTTTGATTTAGGACATTACACGGTGGTCGCGATGACCGAACCGGAGCTTTTCCGGCGTCTGCTGCAGCGTTTTGCCTCTGTAATTTTGCCACGAATTGAGGAGGCAGCCAAAGTGCTGCCCGGGCGGCTGTGGCGAATCGTGGGGCCGGAGTATGCGGCGCCGCCTTATCTGCCGCCGCGCCTTTTCCGCGAATACGTCTGCCGCTATGTGGAACCGATGATAGCGTCTATACAGCGTTACGGGGGCTATGCGTGCATACACTCGCACGGCAGACTACGAGATATTTTGGATGATATCGCCGCAATGAACCCCGACGGACTCGATCCGATTGAACCCCCGCCCCAGGGTGACGTTGAGCTTTCCTATGTGCGAAGGCGCTATGGTGACCGTATGGTGCTTTTCGGAAACCTCGAGGTCAGCGACATAGAGACCTTGTCAACCGACAGGTTCGCTGAGAAAGTCAGACGTGCACTCGATGAGGGGACTGAGGGTGATGGCAGAGGGTTTGTACTTATGCCGTCGGCCTGCCCTTACGGAAGGGTGCTGCCTGAGCTGACTCTTCGAAATTACGAAAAAATAATCGACATTGTGGAAAGATAGGGCTCTCATTCATCTTTGTGGATAATCTATGTGAATATATTCAATGAACCACGTTGTCTTGCCACCACCGGCACAGGGCACGGTGGTGATGTTACGGGGTTTACTGAGGACTTACCGCACAGTGCAGGAGGGGCTCCGTTTTCTGAGAGAATTTTCTGAAAACGGGCAGGCGCCTTACCGCCCATCCGCGTGATCCGCACCTGCGGCCACAAGTTCTATACCGCGTCGAAGTAAGCGGCATAGCCGGAACGAAAAGTAATCAGGTGCTCACTCAAGTTATGAGAATTGCATCCGTAGCGTCGCTGGTAAGTCCATCCGGAATCTTTGCCGGTCAGCGGTTGCTCGCGCCTTTTTTCCTCGCCGCTTGCAAGGTTAATTGCCCGGCCGCGACCACCTGAACCACTCGGAGCCAGAAAGATCAGGTCACCACGGATTGACAGTGGCCCTTGATAACTGCCCGTCGACACTTCCCAGATGGGTTCTCCCGTAGCGCCCCGATATGCTGCGATACGATTATTTGGTTCATCCGGGAGCCTGCTGCGCCCTCCGCTGCCTCCCCTTCTGCCGCCCTCTATGAGCGTATCGTAATGCTCCGAATAACTCAGCCAGGTGCCAAAGACACTGGTATTGGCTGTCCATATTTTCTCACCTGTTTTGGGGTTCAAAGCCATGATCGAGGCATCGGGCGGGTCGATCCCGCGTCGCTTCAGGCGTTCCGTAGCTCCCTCTGAAATATTCTGTTCAGATGTGCCGAGCCAGGCTACTCCGCTGTAGGGCCGGAGCTTGTCGAGCAGGGGACCCAGGATTGCCGGGGCTGAATCGACTCCGGCTTCGGATAGATCTTCGCAGACCACGAGGCGGAACAGATACGGCTGTATGGAGAAATTTGCCGGTTCGGCCTCAATCACTGCCGCCCGCCGTCCGTATTTCCCTGCCGATGTCAGTTCTTTGCGCAAGTCTCGCACCTTTTTCTATCTGACTCGACAACTACTATATGGAGTTCACTTCTAATTATCAGCTCGCGCAGAAGGTCGCCCGAGCATACGCCCAGCATGAGGGCGTACCCGCGGCAATCATTGAGTTCTTCAATGATCGCCCGAGCTGTATGAACCCAGTCCGACGTATAGGAGTTCAGTGGAACCGGGCGATAATCATAGCGCCTGGGAACAGTCTCTTCCGGGCCGAAGCAGTATAATGCGCCGTTCGTTGTTGTAACAAAGAGCCGGTCATGCGCAGCCAGTTTGTAAAACACATCTCCGTCAATCTGATCTCGATCAAAAGAGTGAAAATTGTATCCCATGTCGAAATCCCGTATAATGAGTAACACGATTTATTTTTAAATGAATCTGATTTAAAAAATGAGGATTTTTTTGCGTGAACATATCGAAAAATAAGATGAAAGACAATGCCGTTTCGCCTCTTTTGATCCGCGATACGGAACTGATGGAGGCCGTCAAAGCCTGCTTTCACGCGGGAGACAGTAATCTGAAGCCCGCTGCCGACATCCTGTATGCGGAAGCTGAAAAAGCAATGGGAAAAGGGCCCTTTACAATTGTCAATAAGCGGCAGCTTCCTCCCAGCGGCGATGTACACGATTACATGAGCGTGGGGCCATACTGGTGGCCCGACCCGGAAAGTGAAGATGGACTGCCGTATATCAGGCGTGACGGAGAGGTGAACCCGGAACGCATGGATTTCGATCATCCGATATTATCAGAGATGGCTGAGGTGGTGGAAACCCTTGCACTTGCCGGCAGGTTATTCAATAAAAGCGCTTTTTCACAGCAGGCGGTCGAACTGCTGAAAGTTTTTTTTCTCCATCCCGAAACCCGGATGAATCCGCATCTTGAATTCGGCCAGGCGATTCCAGGCAGGTGTGAGGGCCGCGGTATTGGCATTATTGAAACTAAAGTGCTGGCCGCAAATACCATCGATGCGATCGGCTTGCTTCACCTGTCCAACGCCCTCGATATGGAGGGACTTTCCAGACTGAGATCGTGGTTCAGGACCTATCTCGATTGGCTGCGCAACAGCACAAAAGGTGCCGATGAGAGTCATAAGAAAAACAATCACGGTACGGCTTATGACCTTCAGGTGGCCGTTTTTGCTCTATTTACCGGAGATGATGAGCTGGCGCGGGATATTTTAGAGGGAGTTTCCGCACGACGTATATTCCCCCAGGTGGAACCTGACGGTCGCCAGCCCGAGGAACTGTCCCGAACCAGAGCGCTCAGCTATTCGACAATGAATCTGTCTTTGTACTTTGACCTTGCCTCCGTGGCCGAAAAACTGGATATTGATCTATGGAATGTCGAAAGCTGCGACGGCCGTGGTATTAAACGCGCT
>PUNP01000848.1 GCA_003551785.1 Candidatus Brocadiaceae bacterium
CGTTGCCGTTAATCTGCGCAAATCTGTGTAATCTGAGGACAGTCTCTTCGTCGTTGCCGTTGCCTTTTATCTTTTAAGCAAATCCCAGCCTTTTGCCGTTCTCTGCGCTCTCTGCGTCCTCAGCGGTTAATCCGTTCCCGTCGTTGCCTTTTCCCTGATTTCCTGAGTTCCAGATAATTTGTCGTAGTTTCTTTTCCGATTTTCCGGGTTAGGATTGGGACTTACATTTGCAAATTTCAATTCGCGAACGTAAAATGACAACTGTAAAAACATTTAATTTCAGGAGGTCATAATGATGAGCAAACATCTTTCAATTAACCTGCCGGAGGTTATATATAAACAGTTAGAGCATATTGCTAATCAGCATCACTGCCGGATTGAAAATGAACTGAAAGCGGCAATCAAAATGTACTTGGAATCTAACCAAGTCCAAGACAATGGTAGTGAGGTTGACTCATTCTTTCAAATAGGAGGATCAGGCGAATCCGGGCTACAGGATCTTGCAAAATCCCACGACAAACATCTTTATGAATAACAAAACAATTTTTATAGACACAGGGGCATTTCTTGCACTTGAAGATACATCAGACCAATATCGCAAAGTAGCACTGCAATTTCGGGATAATAACCTCGCTGAAAGCAGATATGGGCTTGTAACCTCCTCATACATTTTGGACGAGTCCCTCACTCTTATAAGAGCTAAAATAGGAATTAAACAATCTATAGATTTTTGCAGGAAAATCCGTTCAAGCAACTTGCTGCGTATAGTTTCCATTACGAGGGACATAGAGACTGCTGCTCTCGATCTGTTTGAACAGTATGACGACAAAGACTTCAGTTTTACTGATTGTATTAGTTTTGTCCTTATGGATGAGATAGGGATAAAAGAAGTTTTTGGCTCGACCATCACTTTAAACAAATGGGTTTTACCATCCGACCGTGATTCTCACTTTGGTCGTCAAACCACGAGAGAGATGGAGACTCATTATCTTCCGAAGTTGTTTCGAGAATATCAATAACCTTTCTCAGGCTCTAATATTCTCCTGACTTTTTAATCATAAAAAAATCTACGAAGTTGAAGGGCCAACCTTATTCTACACACCCAAAGATAATACATGGTTGCAAAAAAAAGAAAACTGCCCGTATGGCTGAAAAAAAAATTGCCGCATCCTAACGAGTTGAGTCACGTTAAGGGCACGCTTGACCGGCTGGAACTGGAGACGGTCTGCCGTGAGGCGCATTGCCCTAACCTCTGTGAATGCTTTGCGCGGGGAACGGCAACGTTCATGATTTTGGGAGCCTCATGCACCAGAAATTGCCGGTTCTGCGCCGTAAATCATGATGCCCAACCGCTACCACCGGCCGCAGACGAACCGGAGAGAGTCGCCGAAGCTGTGCGTAAGCTTGAACTGAACCATGTCGTTATTACCAGCGTTACCAGGGATGATTTACCCGACGGCGGCAGCGGGCATTTCGCTGGTACTATCACAACAATAAGGGATACTTGTGATAGCAAAATCACTGTTGAGGTCTTGACGCCGGATTTCAAAGGCGATGCCGACAGCATCGACAGGGTTATTCATGCCGCTCCTGACGTATTTAATCACAATATTGAAACGGTGCCGCGGCTCTATCACTCAGTCCGGCCGGATGCCAGTTATGAACGCTCGCTGTCGCTGCTCAGCCGGGTGGCCCGGGCAGGGCTTGTTGCCAAAAGCGGGATGATGCTGGGGATGGGCGAAACAGAAGAGGAAATCATCCGGGTGATGCAGGATTTAGTTAATGCCGGATGTCAATTGCTCACACTTGGACAATATCTGGCCCCCTCGGATAAGCATTATGGGGTCCGGGAGTTTTTGGCTCCGGAGGTATTTGAAAAATTGGGCGCGCAAGCTTATGATATAGGCTTTCAAGACGTGGCCAGTGCGCCTTTTGTGCGCAGCAGTTATCACGCGGAAGAGATGATTCAATCGAACATGGAGGTGCAATGATGGATTTTGATGTTAAGCTGCCGGAATTAGGTGATGATGCAGGTGAAGAGGCGGAGGTTTCTTTTTGGTATATCGACCCAGGTGAAATTATTGAGGAAGGGGATGATCTGGTGGAGATGGTTACTGACAAAGCCGCTTTCACCGTTCCCGCTCCGAAATCCGGCAAATTGGTAGATGTCGTGACACCGGAGGGTGAGATGGTCAAGGTCGGCGATACTATGGGAATTTTAGAGATTTGATATGAGTTCAGGCACGGGCAATATTCATCATCGGTCGGAAGGCTTGCTTAGAACCCAGCTTCGCAACGGTGTGCTGCCACACGCGCATCTTTTTATCGGACCGGCGGGCGTAGGCCGTGCTGATCTGGCAAAAAGACTGGCTAATGCAATATTCTGTATGGAAAACGCCGATTCACCTTGTGGTGCCTGCAAGGCCTGCCGAATGTTTGCCAGCGATGAACATCCGGATTACCATGAGTTTGCTGTTCCGGAAGACCGCCAATCCTTCCCCATAGAAAATATCAGACAACTCCAGGCGGAGGCCGCTCGCAAGCCCGTCATGGGCAATTTGAGAGTATTTGTCATTAGGGACGCAGAAAAGATGACGATCGAGGCGTCCAATTGTTTCCTCAAAACACTCGAAGAGCCGCCCGGCGAATGCTACATTATTCTCATAGCGGCCGGTATACATGACTTGCCTGAGACTATCGCCAGTCGGTGCCAAATAACCAAATTAACCGGCGTGCAGCCTGAAAAGGTAGCCGAAAAACTGAGAACCGGCGATGTTGATGAGGCGGACATCCCATGGCTCGCTCAACGGAGCTGGGGCAGCCCGGGCAGGGCGGAAAAATTCAGTGAGCTGCGGCTGCACGATTTCAATAACGCTCTACTGGACAGAGTCGTCAATCTGCGTCTTGAAGATAATTTCAAATTGAGCGATTTCATGCAGGTAAGCGTGAAAAAACTCGGCAAAAACGCCGCAGAACAGCGTAAAGCCACGCAGGAGGCGCTCGAGTGCCTGGCAATAATTTTCAGGGATCTTGCCCTGCTGAAACAGGAACCGGATGCCGATATTTTTAATCAGCACCATCGTGAAAAACTTCTGGAATATGCAGGAAAATGCGACCTGGATGCTTTCCTGGACTCGGCGGATAAAACCTTTGAAGCATTGGAAAAAGTAGGAAATAATATCAACAGGCGCATTGTTCTGGACGACCTGTTCACTTCCCTGGGGATGTATCTAACCGCAGGGGGGATTTAATTTCGAACCTGTTGCATAATCTTTGATGAAAAATTAAATTTAATATCTCTAAAAATGGAAACTAAAAAAATAACTTCGGAAGCAGAGCTTGATGAAATTTTGTCCCGTACCACTCCCGATCTGGTAGAAATGATGGGGCGCTTGGAAGGCGATATAATGATTCTCGGTATAGGCGGGAAAATGGGAACGACCGTAGGCCTCCAGGCGCTGCGTGCTGTAAAGGAATCCGGAGTGAGTCGAAGAATAATCGGAGTTTCCCGGTTCTCTTCTCCCCAAACCCGCTCTTTTCTTGAAGAGGCGGGGATAGAGACAATCGCTTGCGATTTGCTTGACCCTGAATCAGTAAAAAGCTTGCCTCGCACACCGAACGTGCTGTTTCTTGCCGGGCGCAAGTTCGGCACTGATGGCCAGGAACCGCTCACCTGGGCGATTAACACCTATGCAGCGGCTAATGTAGCAAAGCATTATGAAAATTGCAGAATTGTCGCCTTCTCCACCGGCAACGTCTACCCTTTCGTCTCCCCCTCAAGCGCTGGATGCACTGAATCAACCACTCCGGAGCCGATAGGTGAATACGCACAGTCGTGTCTGGGGAGGGAACGCGTCTTTGAGTATTTCTGTTCACAAGATGGAACACCTTTATGCATTTACAGGCTCAACTACGCTTGTGATCTGCGCTATGGGGTCTTACACGATATTGGCACCCGGATTTGGAATCAGGAGCCTGTGGACTTGACCGTGGGGTTCGTCAACCTTATCTGGCAGGGCGATGCCTCAGCTATTGCTCTTTTATGTCTTGAGCTTTGTAGTCAGCCGAAAGAGATAATTAATGTGACAGGCCCGGAAATCTTTTCGGTTAGGGAAATAGCGGAAGCATTTGCCGATATTATGGATAGAAAAGTCGTCTTCACCGGTCATGAAAAACAAAAAGCGCTGCTGAGCAACGCTGAAAAAGCGACGAAACTTTTCGGTGAACCGACAGTCAGCCTGCAAACAATGATCAAATGGACAGCCGAGTGGATAATGCAAGGCGGTTCGGCATTAGGGAAGCCCACTCATTTCAATGTGAACAACGGCAAGTTTTAATTCTGTAAACCCCCAATAAATATTACTATTTTCTATTTACTAAGTTGATTAAGAAGTAGGTGATACCATAATGAAAATAAGCGACATACCGGAAACGATTATCCGTAACATACGTGAGGGCACAGTGATACCGGCCATGCCGCTTGCCCTTACTGGTGAACGTCAATTCAGCGAACGTTACCAGCGCACGCTTGTGAGATACTATATCGATGCAGGTGCCGGGGGGTTGGCTGTCGGAGTCCATTCTACACAATTTGAGATTCGCGACCCCGATGTAGGTCTTTTCGAACCTGTTTTGAAACTGGCATCGCAAGAGATCGACAGCTATAGCGAGAAGCGCGGGGTACACGTGGCTAAAATTGCCGGAGTCTGCGGAAAAACTCCCCAGGCGATCAAAGAAGCCGAGTTTGCCGCCGGCTGCGGCTACCACGCATGTTTGCTGAACGTTAAAGCTTTGAAGGGCGCTGACGGTGAAAAGCTCATCGAGCATTGCCGATATGTTGCCGATATTATGCCCGTCATTGGATTCTACCTTCAAACGCCACTGGGGGGACTGAGGTTATCCAGGTACTTTTGGGAAAACTTTGCCCGTATCGACAATACACTGGCCGTCAAAATCGCGTCTTTCGACCGCTATCAAACCCTGGAAACTATCCAGGGAATATGCAATGCCGGTAAAGCCAATGAAATATCGCTGTATACAGGCAACGATGACAATATTGTCGTCGACCTGCTGACGACCTATGAACTGACGGATAAAGATGGTGAAAAGAGGAAAATGCGGTTTGTCGGCGGCCTGCTGGGGCATTGGGCCGTTTGGACAAAAAAGGCGGTCGAGCTTCTGGCGGAAATCAAGAAAATCCGTGAAGCGGATGAGATACCTGCCTGGATGCTTACCCGGGCCGCAGAAGTGACCGACACTAATTCCGCCATCTTTGACCCACAAAATGACTTTGCGGGCTGCGTCCCGGGCATCCACGAGATACTTCATCGGCAGGGCCTTCTGGAAAGCACTGTATGCATCGACCCCGATCATCAACTTTCAGACGGACAAATTGCTGAAATCGACCGTGTATGCCGCCAGTATCCCCATCTTACTGACGACTCTTTCGTAAGTCAACATCTTGAAAATTGGATTGATTAATTTAAAGTCCTCAGTGAACCCCGTAACATCACCACCGTGCCCTGTGCCGGTGGAATGATGATTATTAGCTACTGCAGGCATAATCAACATATTCCGCCGTGTTTCCGCCCAGTTCGCCCCCTCCGGCGCTTGCGATGTAATCTATCATTCATCTCAAATCAGTAGCGCAAGCGCCGCAGGGGGCGGGCTGGGCGGAAACACGGCTACGGTGTGAGAAATCGGCACTTAGCTATGAATCATCATCCCACCGGCACAGGGCACGGTGGTGATGCCGTAAATATGCTACGGAGTTCACTGAATTTTTCACTTTATGTAAAGGAGATATTACAATGAAAAAATTTGCTTTTATCGGTGCGGGAAGTTTTGGGTTTACAAGAGGTCTGGTTAAAGATATCCTCTCTTTCCCAGCATTCGCCGACAGTGAAATAGTGTTAATGGATATTGATAAAAAACGTTTGTCGTATATTGAAAAAGCGGTGAAAAAAATTACAGTTTATGGCAATTATCCGGCGAAAGTGACCGCTACCACTGACCGCAAGGAGGCTTTGCAAGATGCCGACGGTGTACTGATAACCATCCTCCATGGCGGCGTACAGATTTGGAGAAAAGATATTGAAATCCCCAAAAAATATGGCGTGGATATCAATGTCGGCGATACGCGGGGGCCGTCAGGTATTTTCAGAGCACTGCGCACCATACCCGAGATGGTAGATATAGCCAGGGACGTTGAAAAATATTGCCCCGATGCCATTGCTCTTAATTATACTAACCCCATGGCTATGCTGATACGCGCCGTGCAGACTGAATGCGACATCAATATAAACGGACTCTGTCACAGCGTTCAGGGCACGGCTTCCATGCTTGCTGATTGGATCGGAGCACCGATGGACGAAATTACTTATTTTTGTGCGGGCATAAACCATCAGGCCTGGTACCTCGACTATAAATGGAACGGGAAAGATGCCTACCCACTTATACGAGAAGCCATCGTTAATAACCAGGATATATATAATAAGGAACAGGTGCGAAATGAGATGTTCCTGCATCTGGACTATTATGTAACGGAATCGAGCGGTCACAATTCCGAATATAACCCATGGTTCCGAAAAAGACAGGATTTGATCGAAAAATATTGCACTCAAGGCACGGGATGGAACCCGGGCGAGTATGCTTATATCCTGAATGAGTATCTCAGGCGTGAAGAAGAGTGGGAAAAAGACATAAAAGAATGGTTGGATAAAGAAGAACTGAACCTCGAAAGAGGAAACGAATATGCCGCTTCGATTTTCAATGCAGTTTTCGGTGACGGTACCTTGTTTGAATTCAACGGTAACGTTCGGAATTTCGGGCTGATAGAAAACTTGCCCGAAGGATGTTGTGTCGAAGTCCCGGTGCTTGCTTCCCCGCGTGGGCTGGACCCGCTGCGTGCAGGAAAACTACCCGAGCAGCTTGCTGTTCTCAATAACATCAACGCCGGTTGTGAGGAGTTAGCCGTGGAAGGTGCCTTGACGGGAAATAAAAGAAAAGTATTCCATGCCATTGCTATGGACCCGCTCACTTCGGCAGTGCTAAGCCTGAAAGAAATTGAAGGTATGGTTAATGAAATGTTCGAGGCCAATAAAGAATGGCTGCCGAGGTTCAATGTGTAATGAGCTTTTGAGCATAGTGTCAACTGGCACCATACATGACCAGGTTGACACTACCCTGCATATTTCACGCGTTTTCAGTGGTGCATAGGCGGCAAATGTCAAACGCCGCTCCGCTTTTTGAAAAAAGCTTGACAAAAACTTTTATGCTATGTATTTGAAATTCATTTGAATACACCAGGAACTGTCGTTGCTTAACAGCTCATCAACTTATCAACTTAACAGCTTAAATCACTGCAAGTGCAGACTTTTGCGCTGATGCGCCGCTGAAAACGCGCCCGAGAGGGTAAACCGCCGTTTGAAGACTCGCTTGTACACACTGTAAATTTTAAAAGCCTCCAAGATGACACTTAAAGCATTGATTATTAATACGTTATGTTAAATGTTGTCGTTGGTTTATGAAATATGCAGGCTATCCGTGGTTTGAGAACAATTAAAGTCCAGGTATCTCGCGCCGCCATGGACCGTTAGGTGTTTTGTTTGCTCCCGGGCGTTCGACCATATTTTCTGAGTTTTGCACCTGGCCGAGCTCGCATCCGTTATTGATCAGTGTTTTCTGGAGCTGGACTCTGTCGACTTCCCGCGGTATGATGTTTCCCTTCAGTGAGAGCGCGGCGGCGGTTCCTGCGGCTTCGCCCATATTAATACAGGTGAGCACAAGACGGCATCCGGATTGCGCCATGAAATCCGCCGAGAGGCAGCGTCCGGCCACCAGCAGATTATCGACTTTCAGCGGGACAAGGCTGCGGTAGGGTATATCGTAAATCCGTTTTGATGTAATATTCGCTCCCTTATTTCCCCAGTAATCGCTCAGCACTTCCTTACCGCCCGGCGGCAGCCAGCTCGTGCCGTACCCGGAGGGGCCGCAGATAACATACCTGGTTTCTCCGTCAACTTCCATCTTGTCCCATTTGATATTGCCTACCCTGTCCGGTCCATGCAGATCATAACCATGCCCGGAGATACAGACAACATCATCAAACCGCCGGCCGGAGGCGAGGTCTGCGGTGGTTATCACGTATTCTCCGACAACCCGCCTGGACTCCCTGACACCCAGCAGAGGCGCAGTGTCAATAAGCCAGCATCGCTCAAATCCGGGGATGTTTTCCCTGATAAAACGCCACAGCAGGTCCGCTTGTTCCCGTCCTTCAAGATACATCCTTGTAAGATCGCGCGTTTCGAGCGGTTTGCAGTTTCTTGAATGGGAAAAACAGATACTTACTTCATCCATTCCGCAATGTTCGGGCCGGCCGGGAACGTGAGTCATCCAGTTGAGGTGGTTATCTATTTCAGCGATTTCAGCCCAGCCTTCTTCTTTTTTCGACTCAATAAGTTCGATCCATTTTGCATCATTACGTTTCAGGTCGGAATTAACATACGCGTCCCAATCGACACCACCGAGCCGGAATTCCAGAGAACAGGCCTGGCTTATACCGTCGCCCGGACGTCCGATCATGCATTCACAGCCCGCGAAATAGGCGGCATCGGCGTCGCCGGAACAATCAACTATACGCTTGCCGAGCACGGCCTGACGGCCTGATTTACTCTCGATGACCACACCAACAATTTTGTCGCCATCCATAATGGATTCAACGACATGAGAACAAAAAAGCAGATCGCAGCCGGATTCGGTCACCATCCGATCCAACACAAGCTTATGTTTTTCCGGGTCGGAATTGCGGTGCCATTCCGCATCGAGCGCCTGCAGTCGATTCATCATGTCGGCACCGATGCCGCTTAAAAAATCCAAAGGGATATTGACAAGCCCGATAGTCGCCAGCCCCCCTAAAGCAGTCTCCCTTTCGATTAAAAGGGTTTTGCATCCAGAGCGTGAAGCGGCAATTGCCGCCCCTATACCGGCCATGCCTCCGCCTGTAACAATAACATCATACTCGCCTTCCACGCCCAGTTGCCTTTCCGTTTCCCTGACAACACTTCCCTTCCGATCATATTTCAACATGTTCTTTTCCTCATTAAAAAAAGTTTTAAGAATTATCGGCAGCATTGTCCGATATATAATGTATTGCTTCCGAAGCACAGTTTTGGTAACATATACCGCAGGCAGTACACTTCTCCTGATCGATGTGCGCTCCATCAGCATCAATAAATACGGCCTCTTGAGGACATTCAAAAACACATGTACCGCAGTATGTACACCCTCTGCTCACCGCCAGCTTTTTCTTCATCGTGTTTAACTCCTATAAAAATCACAGTTAGCGCCTAAACTTTCCATATTTTCTCTGCCAAAGCCGCTGCGTCTCTTACCCTTTTCAAATATTTATTTTCTTCTTCTACGGGACAATGCAATATGGAAAAAGAAATCCCGATAGCCGCAGCGATCTCGCCTTTGTCATTAAATATGCCCGCCGCGGCACTTTTCACATATCCGCCTGCAGAGACCAGATGTGCAAGCCCGTCTTCCCTGATGGTTTTGAGTTCACTTTCTATCTCCGGGACATTGAGGGCACCTTCATATTCCAAAAGCTCAGCACGTCTTTCGGGATGTTGAAAGGCTAAGAGCATTTTTCCGGTGGCGGTAGAAAGGATTCCCCCTGACTTCTCATCGAAGCTTTCATCATCCACACGAATTTCACTGTCACCATAAACCTTTGTCAGCCTCACGCGACAGTTACCGATCAGGGTGCTGGCGCTTGCCATGTGGTTCGTTTCCTGAGCCAGCCAGAGAGTTGCTTCTTTTACGGCATGGCGCAGCGATTCAGCCGCAATTTGCGGCATTACATAGTCCATGAGTCGGGGCCCGATGCTGAATTCGCCTCCGCGATCCCGCTTGACCCAGTCCAGCGTATTCATCGATTTGAGAATTTGTGACAAGGTCGACTTATTAATCCCTGTCACTTTTTGAATATCACTGAACCCTGCTGCACCACGGTCACTCTGCAACGCACCTAAAATATTGTCGACCTTTTGTAATACTTTTATCATGACACCACTTGTGTTTATTGATGGTAAACATGTTTATCTATGGCAACAATTGTAACATGTTTTTAGTGAATTTGTCAAGTTCATGTTAAATGTTCAGGCATTTGGGGAATTCATCTTCGGCGGGGAGTGACAGCCATTTCTGTTTGCATATTTCTTAAATGCATATTATCATGTTATTATTTGATTGTATGTTGCAGGGGGTGTTTTTTACCAGCAACCGACAACTTTTTGCCAAAAAAACAAAAAAATTGAAATTAAGCTATTAACATATTGTTTTTCAATTCGTTATGCAAGTTTTATTGTTGGTTTATGAAATGTTTGATTTATGATAATAGAGCGGATTTAATTTGGGGTTAATGATTTAGTGCGAGTGCAATTGACAGAAGCCGTGGGGAGGACGGTAGCGATGGTACTGGCCGGTGGTGAGGGCGAGCGGCTTTCTCCGCTCACGCGTGATCGAGCCAAGCCGGCCGTGCCGTTTGCCGGGAATATGCGGCTTATTGATTTCACACTCAGCAACTGTCTCAACAGCAGTATACGGCGCGTGCATGTGCTTACCCAGTATAAGAGCGACTCACTGAACCGGCATATCCGACTCGGATGGAATATTTTCAATCCGGAATTAGGTGAATATATCGAGGTGAATCCGCCCCAGCTCAGGCTCGCCTCAACCTGGTATTTGGGTACGGCGGATGCAATATATCAGAATATTTACACGCTGCAGCGCGAGCGCCCCGCTTACGTGCTGATATTGAGCGGCGATCATGTCTATCGGATGGATTACTCCCAACTTCTGGCGCGCCATATCGAGAGTGAGGCTGTCTGCACTATAGCTTGTAAGCTGATACCGCAGGCGCAGGCACGGCGCTTCGGGGTATTATCAACGGATACCGATGGGCGGGTGTTGGGGTTTCGGGAGAAACCGGAGCGTCCGGTTGCCAGTGAGCTGGCACGGGGGCTGGGCTTTTCCGATTCAGAACCTTTTTCGCTCTGCTCAATGGGGGTATATGTTTTCAATACCGAAGTTTTAGTCAAGCGGGTTATCGAGGATGCTAAACAACGGACGTCACATGATTTTGGCAGGGACGTCATACCGGCTATGATCGAGCGGGATGATAAGATCATGGCGTATAATTTTTATGATAAAGCGAATAAGTGTTTGCCGTATTGGCGTGATATCGGGACGTTAGACGCATTTCATGAGGCAAATA